>JBJFHV010000060.1:0-3710 GCA_051894015.1 Acutalibacteraceae bacterium
TGCGAAATAGCACGAAGAAGATTGGCACGAAGCTGTTCGTTCCGGGCGAGCACGGCGGCTTCCTCTTTTTCTCTTGCATTTCTTTCATTTTCAAGCGATAAAGCGCATTCGCCGAGTATGGACAGCAGAATGCTTTTTTCAAAGGAATCAAGCGGCGTTTTGCCGATATGAATGCCGACAACGCCGTAAACATTGCTGTTGACCCGGACTGCCAGATACAGACATTTTGCATTGGAAAGCGTTTCGGTGGTCGCGCCGGCGTGCTTGTTGTTCTGCCGCACCCATTCGGCCACGGCTTTTTCGTTTGTCCCGGCGATGTTCTCGTCTGTTTCGCTGCCGGAAACCGTAAAAATATGCGGTTCTCCGAGCGTTTCCTTTTCCGCCGGATAGAACACAATGTCTTTTTCCAGTAATTTTATCAGTTGATTCGCCGTCGCGGAAACGATTTCGTTTTTGTCCTTTGCCTGCTGTAAAAGCTGATTGGTGTCAAACAGCACCTTTGTCCGATAAGCGGCCTGCGCCGCCTGTTTCGCGTGATTTTTGAGCTTGACGGCAAGACTGCTTGTCAGAAGCGCCGCCAGGAACATGATCAGGAAGGTGACCGGGTACCCCTGTCCGTAGGCTCGGAAAGTAAACCGCGGCTCCGTGAAAAGGAAATTGAAGACCAGAACGCTGACAATCGAGGAGGTAAGGCAGGTAATCCGATGCCTTGTGACGACGGAGGTAATCAGCACCCCGAGCACATATACCGTAATAATATTCGCTTCGGCAAAGCCGAGATGACGGAACAGAAGCCCGATACAGCTTGCCGCAATCAGGATCGCCGCACTTTTCAAAAAGTCGGAAACGGAAAAGACAAGCCTGCTTTTCTTTTTCGGCTGTTTCGACCGGAAGCCATCGTCTTTCCTTGCCGCATCCGGGATAATATGTACCTCAAGATTCGGCGCGGTTGCGATCAGCTTTTCCGTCAGCGTCGGTTTGCCGAAAATGCTTTTCCGTGTAGCTGCGCTTCTACCGATCACAATTTTCGAGACACCGGAAAGCCTTGCAAATTCGGCAATCTGATACGAAACATCTTCGCCGTATACCGTTTCGATTTTCGCGCCGAGCTGTTCGGCAAGACGCATATTGCTTCTCAGCCTCTTCAGGTTTTCTTCATCCATTGTCTGAAAATCGGGTGTCTCGACAAACAGAGCCGTAAAAGCGCTGCGGAAGGCGTTGGCCATGCGTGCGGCGGTACGGATAATTTTCGGATTGGACGGAGACGAGGAAAGGCAGACAAGAATATGCTCGTCCGTATGATAATCGCTGTGATTCCGGAGACGCGCTGTTTCCGTCAGCATATTCACACGGTCGGCGCAGCGGCGAAGCGCAATTTCACGAAGCGCCGTCAGATTCTCTTCCGTAAAGAAATGGTCAACCGCTTGCCGGGCCTGAGCGGGTCGGTAAACCTCGCCGGTTTTCATTCGTTCAATCAGTTCCTGCGGCTCAATGTCCACCAGCTCGACCTGACTTGCGTTATCAAAAACGGAATCGGGGATCCGTTCATTGACCATGATGCCGGTTACGGAAGCGACCGTATCGTTCAGGCTTTCGATATGCTGAACATTGACTGTGGTGTACACATCGATTCCGGCATTCAGTAATTCCTCAACATCCTGATACCGTTTTGCGTGGCGGCAGCACGGCGCATTGGTGTGCGCGAGCTCATCGACAAGAAGCAAAGACGGCTTTCTATTGAGTGCAGCGTCAAGATTGAATTCCGCAAGCGTAATGCCGTTATGTTCCGTCGTCAGGGTCGGGAGACATTCCAATCCGTTCAGCAGAGCGGCGGTTTTCGGTCTGGCGTGCGGTTCAATATAACCGGCCACGACATCAACGCCGCGATGTCTTGCCGCATGAGCGGCTTCCAGCATGGCATAGGTTTTGCCGACACCCGCGGCATATCCGAAGAATATTTTCAGATGTCCTCTTTTTTTACTTTGTTCTTCCTTTTCGATTTCTTTCAGAAACTGTTCCGGACTTTGTCTTGCGTCGTCCATTCGGGACACCTCCGATATTTCTTTTATCGCGATGAGAGATGTTAAAAGAATTTTTTCTTTTTAAAGTATATAATTTCACCGATGGCAATGATCAGAGCGACCAGAATGACCGCCGGATATCCGAACCGCCACTTGAGTTCGGGCATATAGGCAAAGTTCATTCCGTACCAACCCGTAATCAGGGTCAGCGGGAGAAAAATGGTGGTGACGATCGTGAGAATTCCCATGATCTTATTCTGTCTCGCGTCCTGTTTGGACTGATACAGCTCGCGAAGCTGCAGCATATTTTCACGAAGCAGCTGCACATGATTCTGCAGCCGTTCGGCGCGATGGGTATATTGCTCCCATTCCTGTGTGTCCCCGATCAGGGAAGCGCAGACATGGGACTGAAACAGCTCGCCGATATCCGTCAGCTGTTCATAGTAGGCGTTGAGCTCGGAGAGCTTTTGTCGGTATCCGGTGAGTAAGGGGAAGAAGTCCTTAGTATCGCCGTTCAGGACGCTTTCCTCCATTTTCTCCGTCGCCGTCTCGATGTGCATCAGATACAGAGCGTCGTCCTCAATCATCTGCTCCATAAACTGCAAAAGAAGCTGCGCCGGACTGCTTACTTCCCGGAGCAGCCCGATCTGCTTTTCTGCCCATTTTCTGACATCTCCGGTATCTTCAATAAAAACAAGAGACTGCCGTGTCAGGCAGAAAGCAAAGGAAAGCTGTGGCAAACGCTGTTCGCTTTTCTGAGGCAGACGCAGGGTGCCGATGATATCATCCTTGAACGCTTCGGCCTTGCAGTAACGAATCGAGCCGAGATTGTGCAGCAGCTCTTTATGATATGGGTAGTGTTCTTTTTCTTCCCGGAACTGTTCGGCGCTGATTACGCTGAAAAACGGCTCTTGAGAATTGATATTCTGCACAGGACGCAGACTTTTGTCCTGCTCATTGAACTGATACTGCATACGAACATCTCCTTTAGACAATGAAACAATACTCTTTTAATTATATCTTATCATCTGTTAAATCAGCGTTAGCAAGAATGATGTCGTATAAAGATTTCATAATGAAAAAGATGGGAAAGCGAAATGATTTAACCGCATTCCCATCTTCATACTATTTCAGAATTCCATCAAGCATCAGATTGACCTTCAGCACATTGACGGTTTTCTCTCCGAAAACACCTAAGAATCTGCCGTCGGTGCATTTGTCGATAATCGCTCTGACCTCATCTTCCGTCATGTTATCGGCTTTTGCGATTCTCGCCACCTGGTATTCGGCGGCCGCCGGAGAAATGTGCGGATCCAGTCCGCTGCCCGAACAAGTGACAAGGTCAACGGGAATCGCTGTCTCGTCCATGTCGGGATCGGCTGCCCGAAGCTTTTCCACACGCTCTTTCACCAGAGCCTTGTATGCATCGCTTGCCGGAGAAAGGTTGGAGGGAGAAGCGTACATCAGCGTTTTTCCGTTCTGATCCTTGTAGGTGGAAACATCGATGTTCATAATGCGTCCCCACATATGACCGTCGTCCGTGTATTGCTGACCGAGAAGCTCACAGCCGTACTTCTTTCCGTCCACCTCAATGATGCTCCCGTTCGCTTTATCAGGGAAGATAAGTTGCGCAAGGCCGGTGACAACGCCGGTGTAGAGGACACCGCAAAGCAGGGTGAAAATCAGGAA
>JBJFHV010000061.1:0-3699 GCA_051894015.1 Acutalibacteraceae bacterium
GAAGCCGGGATCGGTCTTGGTGACCTGAAGCTCAACAAAGTTCGGCGGCTCAACGCCGAAAACCTTGCCCTTGTAGGAAAGAATCTTACAAACCATGTTTTCTTTTACAAACTTGAAGTTATCGGAAAGCTCGTCCTTACCGATGGGGATAAGCTCATAGCTTTCGGGATCCATGAAGTAGTAAAGATCGCCGTCATTGTAAGAATATTCCATATCCTTTCTTTCAACAAAAGCGGTCGGGAACTTGTCGCTGGGGTTGAATGTACGCTCTACGACAGAACCTGTAATGACGTTTCTGACCTTTGCGCGAACAAAAGCCGCACCCTTACCGGGCTTAACGTGCTGAAATTCAATAATCTGAAGTACGTTACCATCCATTTCGAATGTAACGCCGTTTCTGAAATCTCCTGCTGATACCATTTGATATTCCTCCGAGTATATAGTTTACCCGTTTATTTTATAACAATCCGTCTGTTTTTTCAAGTCTTTATTGAAAAAACATCGTCCGATAAGCAAATTTTGGCAAAGGAAACGCCGAATTCTGACTTTTTTCTTACTATTTTGATATTTTTCTTTGGTTTGCGTTGTTTTTATGGTATAATTTGAAAAAAATAGCGAAAGGAAAAAGCTATGAAAAAATTTGCTTCTCTCGTTTCTCTAGTTCTGATTCTGGCGCTTTTAAGCGGCTGCGGCGGTGAAAAGCTCGGACAGTCACAGCCTTCATCCGAACCGCAGACTACACTCAGTCCGACCGTCAAAGTAACCTTCCCCGAAGGCTTTACCGCCGTTCAGATTGCACAAAGGCTTGAAGAAAGCGACGTCTGTTCCGCAAGCGATTTTATCCGTGTCGTACAGTCCCCCGGTGAGATTGCGGACGATTTTCCGTTTCTTGCCGAGATCAACAATCCCGAAGAGCGGCCGTTTCTTCTTGAGGGCTTTATTTTCCCCGACACGTACGAGTTTTATCGGGGTGAAAGCGCCGAAAGCGTGCTGAAAAGATTTTTAAAGAATACGGCGTCGAAGCTGACCGACGAATTCGCCCTGAGAACCGAACAGCTCGGATATACCTTTGACCAAATCATTACGTTGGCTTCCATCATTCAAAAAGAAGTCGGACTGAAGGAAGAGATGGGTAAGGTTTCCTCGGTTTTGCACAATCGTCTTGAAAGCCCCGACTTTCCGAAGCTTCAATGCGACGCCACGATCAATTATATCAAAAAATTTGTCACCGGGAGCGAATATCTCGCCGGAAACGAAACCGACTTTGATGCTCTTTACAACACCTACAAATGCGACGGACTTTCCGCCGGCGCCATATGCAATCCGGGACTTGACGCCATACAAGCCGCTCTTTATCCCGAAAAGACCGATTATTTCTTTTTCGTCACCGACAACGACAATCATTATTATTATGCCGCAACTTATCCCGAACATCAGGAAAATTGCCGCCTTTGCGGTATTGATGGGTAACTTGCATAATGCATAAAGCTGCTTTCTGTTAAAATTGCACATAAAGCCAGAAGATTTTTAAACATTTTTATTGAATTTTAAAATAGTGTTAAAGATATGTTTTTTATTTGTTCATAATTCGTTTGTATAATACTTATTGTATTTAACTCACGGAGGGAGACTTGTTTATGTTTCAGTTTTTAAAGGGAGAAAAGGACACAGACCTCATTCTTCAGATTATCAATTTCATCTTCGGTATCATCCGTTCGCTTTTGGGTCTTGATACACCCGACAGCGGTGAAGAAGAATAATCTTTAGAACAAGCAAACGAGAACAGACCGTAGTTTTTCTGCGGCCTGTTTTTGTTTTTTGTCTTTCGTAACGAAGCGACAACGGGTACAGGCAATTTTCCAAAACATTCCGGCATTGCGTTTTTTCGTAACTGCCAGTCGGTTCTCAAACAGCAAAGCCGCCCCGTAAGGGCGGCCGCTTGATTCGCTTTTAAAAGATCTGTCCGGGAAGAACTTTTTTCTCTTTCGGCGGGAAGCCTTTGTCAAACTCCTCCGCTTTCTTTTCGTCCACGAAATATCCGTCGGGATCTTTATAGGTTCCCGTAATACCGTCAAGGAAGCCGGGAGTCAGCTCTCTTATAAGAAAATACTCCGCCTCAGGGTCGTCCTCATAGCGGATTCCTTTGGTAAGTGCCGGAACGAAACCGCTTTTTCCGTAAAAACCGATATTGCCCGTAATCGCGAGCACGCCGGCACCCATTTGCTTTGCTTTTTCCATTGAATACCTGAGCAAAGCAGTACCATAACCCTGCTTTTTGAATTCAGGCAAAATGCTGATCGGGCCGAACGTCATGATCGGGATTTCCCGCTTGTCGTCGGTGACGATTTTTGATCTTGCATACATGACATGACCGATCAGCTTTCCGTCCTTTTCCATGACGAAATTGAGTTCTTTTACAAAATCGGGATTATCTCTGTATTCGTGCAGAACAAAATGCTCCAGACAGCCCGGTCGGTAGACATTCCAGAATGCTTCCCGGGTAAGATTTTCGATTTTCCTTTGTTCTTCTTTTCTTTCTAAACGAATTGTGTAGTCAAGTTTCATTTTTGAATCCTCCTGAATTTGTTGACTGCAAAACCGGGAGGCTTTTTGAAATTGTGCGACAGCCTCCCGGTTACCGTACAATCTCTAAGGTGTTGTTCATTTTCAAACAGCATTCTCCATAAAATATATTCGGGCGAAAACCCGTAACAGTATTATAATTCGTCATTTTAAAAAAATCAAGAGAATTTTGACTTTCTTCATCGGTTGTGTATAATGGAATCGGGGTGAAAGGAAATGCCGATTTGGAATCCGTGGCGCGGCTGTCATAAATACAGTGAGGGCTGTGCTTTTTGTTACATTCATAAAGGCGATGCAAAGCGCGGCGTCAATACCGATAAAATCGTAAGAACCGACCGGTTTTATGCGCCCGTCGAGAAGAAGAAAAACGGCGAATACAAAATGAAGCAAGGTACAGTTTATCTTTGCTTCTCGTCGGACTTTCTGATTCCCGAAGCGGACGAATGGCGGGACGAATGCTGGAAAATGATCAAAGCACGAAGCGATTTGCACTTTGTCTTCCTGACCAAGCGTATTGAACGGCTCAGAACCTGTCTGCCCGACGACTGGGGCGACGGATATGACAACGTGACCATCGGCTGTACCGTCGAAAACCAAAAACGAGCCGACGAGCGGCTTCCGGTTTTTTGCAGTCTTCCGATCAGGCATCGGAACATCATCTGTCAGCCGATGCTGTCACCGATGAAAATTGAAAAATATTTAAGCTTTGCCGAAGCGGTGATTGCCGGCGGCGAATCCGACCGGTTCGGAAGAGAACTCGATTATTCGTGGATATTGGATTTACGGGAACAGTGCATAAAGGAAAATGTTTCGTTTGAATTTCGTCAATGCGCCACTCATTTTATAAAGGACGGCGTCCGATATCAGCTTCAGGTCAAATACCTTCATTCTCAGGCGAAAAAAGCGAATATTGATTTTAAAGCCGAAAAGCGCTGATATATTTTATGAATCTGTTTCTTTTCACAAAAGTATATGCTATAATAAAAATCTAACCGAAAACACAGCGAAAGGAAAAGGAGCGCTTTTTGCGCAGGGAAGAATAAATGGGCAGAAATTCAGTCAAGGAAAACAAAAACATCTATCAGCTGACAAGAGAAAGCTTAGGTCTTTCAAGAG
>JBJFHV010000062.1:0-3681 GCA_051894015.1 Acutalibacteraceae bacterium
CATACTCCGGGCATCATTCTTGAAAATGAATCCGATAAACCCGATCAGTGCCTCTGAGGAGGACATAACCAGTGCTACTGCTCCGAGCGACTTCCAGAATTGCCCCTTTGTGTTCAGAATGACAAACACAAAAATCGGCGGCAGGAGCATTGTCATCGTTTCCGGATCAAGCAGACTGTCTTCGGAAAAGGTACCGAAATACGTCCAAAGCGCACTGCCCACGCAAGTCAGCAAGCAAATAACGGACATGACGATCGTGAGTCCTCTTTTGCGTTCCTTCAGCCCGAAAACGGCAGTGAGAACCGATATAAGGCAGATCACTTCCACAATATCGTACAGACCGCACAAAATTGATTTTGCCAACAGCATTTTTGTTCCTCCTTATACTTTGTACTTCAAATAACTGAAATAGCTCTGTTCAAACGCATCATACCTCTTCGGGCTGATGGGAACCCAATCTCCGTTGGTGAGCGTAATATCCTTGCGGTTGAAATTGGAAACATACTTCATGTTGACGATAAACGACCGGTGAGTACGGAAAAACCGGGGATTATTGATTTCGCTTTCGTATGCGGAAATTCCTTTGTTTGAGCGCAGTTTTCCTGATGTTGTTGTAATCTCAGTGTATTTCTTCTGAGCTTCTATGTAAAGCACTTCGTCAATATCCAGACAATAATTCTGGTCACCGAAGCTGACAACCATTTTTCTGTCGGTCTGATATATCGTGACAAAACTGTTTAGAGCTTCGACGAGGACATTGTCATCGATCGGTTTTACAAGATATCTGAAGGTGTTCAAAGAGAAGCTTTCAAACACATGCTCCGGAAAAGAGGTAAGGAATATGATAAAGATATCTTTGTTCTCCTTCCTGAGTTTTTTTGCAAACTCAATTCCGTCATCATCGCCCGGAATACTGTAGTCAAGAAACACTAAGTCATAGTCATGATTTTTGATGTAAAAGCTCCTGAAATCCTCAAAGGTATCAATTCCGCAGGCAATGTTTGCCTCGTTCATGAATTGAACAGACATGGATTTGATTTCTTCCCGTAATTCTTTTTCATCATCGCAAATTGCAATTCTCATTTTTTATATTCTCCCTAACCTGTAATTGAAAAAGGCAAAATTCAAGACAGTCGTTTTTTCGGATGCTTTTCCCTTTTTTCATAAAGCAATGATACATGATCAAAATTATTATTACAACCGCAAAGCAACGAATATTTTCTTTGGAGCAACGAAAAGTTTGTTGTCGAATGACAGATTATCAGTTTTGTATATAAATTCAGAATATTAAACAATGTAAATTATATAATAACATATTGTGTTAAGAATCTCAACCGCCAAAAGCTGAATTTTCTATGTTCTCTTCTCATCACATTCTGATCAAACAGTTTTTATAATCATTTTTATCCTCATCAGAATCTCATTCTAGAGAAAAATCAGATTCTGACATATGAAATCATGTGTTAGAACCTACTCTAAGATACAGCAAAAGCGGTACCAATCCGGTGCCGCTCTTTAACACACTTATCATTCCAACAGGTTGAATATATCTTGCCTGTCACGTTTTCCGTAAATTATCCTCAAGATACAAACTTATTTCAATGCTATTCTCCGATTTGCTTGACCAAATTATAATATCTGCCGTTTCGCAGGAATACGGGTATCCGGTCAATTTTTGCACTGACTTTAACGGTTTTACCGCCATCATACATTTTGCCGTCAATTGCACTCTGCCATTTTGCCCCTTTGGGCAGATAAACTTTTCTTTTCGTTGAAAACGGCTCAATAATCGGGGCAACCAGCATGTCGCCGCCATACATATATTCATCGCTGATATTCCAACAGTTTTCGTCCTCAGGAAACTCGTAAAACAGCGTTCTGATAATCGGATCACCGTAATTATGTGCCTGCTCAAACAACTGTTTGGTATATGGTTTGATTGCGTTTCGTATATGAATATATTTTGTCATAATTCTTTCGGCTCTTTTTCCGAAACTCCATATTTCATTTGGCTGACCTGAAAACAGAAGCTTTGTTCCGTCTGCTTTTTCGGGAATAAAATCTTTGGCTCTGTCACCGTGCAGACGCATGACAGGACAGAAAGTACCGTATTCAAACCACCGGATTAAAAGATTTTTAAATTTTAAGGACTTTGGATCCGGCGTTGAAAAGCCTCCGATATCCGTGTTCCACCAAGGTATTCCGGCAATGCCTATTTGCTGACCGGCAACAATCTGCTTTGCGAATACATCGAATGTACTTTCAATATCTCCCGACCAGACAAGCGAACCGTATTTCTGACTGCCTGCCCAGGCACAACGGGACAGGCTGACAATTTCAGTTTCTCCCTGTTTTGTCAGATTGTCATAAAATGCCTTTTCGCAAAGAAGAGGATAGATGTTTCCGATTTTTTGAAATTTCCCCATCTTCAAACGATGACTTTCAGGACTTTTTCGGCTTAGAGTCGGCTCAATTTCATCAAGCCAAAACAGATGGATTCCGTTGTCGTAATAATTCTTTTTGCATTTATTCCAGACATATTCAACGGATTCGGGATTACTCATATCAAAAAACGCAGTAGTGCCGAAAACACCGCCGTCAGGCAGTTCTCCGTCTGTTTGGGCAAGAAGATTTTCCTCTTTCATCTCCCGGTAGGTATCGCTTTTTATTTCCGTGTGAGGCCAGAAAGAAATCATAAGCTCTGTGCCCATGGCCTTGAGTTCGTCAACCATGCCCTTCGGGTCGGGGAACAGCTCCGGGTCAAATTTCATATCGCCTAAAGAAGGATAATGATAAAAATCGCACACGATGACATCTAACGGAATTTTTCGCTCCTTGTACTTGCTCGCAACCTCAAGAAGCTGTTCCTGATTCCAGTAACGCAGCCGGCTTTGCCAAAAGCCCATTGCATATTCAGGCATAACGGGTGCCTTACCTGTTACATCGGCATATTCTCTGACAAGATCTTTCGGTGTATCCTCAGCAACTACCCAGAAATCGAGCTTTTCCGTACATCTTGCAGTCCATATCATTTTATCGTTCATAAATTCCGCCTGACCGATTGACGGATTGTGCCAGAAAAAGCCGTAACCCTTCGATGAAATAACATAGGGTATACTAACCTGCTTGTTTTCCTGATAAAGCGGTATTACCGAATTTTTCAAATCGAATTTTCCGTTTTGATACTGCCCCATTCCGAATAGCATTTCGTTTTCAGGCACCTGAAATTCTGCTTTGAGTTTATATTCATTCTCTTCAATAGAATCAAAAGTAAAATCGGAGATATTCGCCTGAATCAGTTTTTCATTTTTTCTGTTATAAAATGCAATCGTCAGCCCTGTTTCGCCTGATTTCAACTCAATCTTCGTGTTCCTGTTCGTCATAACGGCGCGGTCATTTTCGATAACTACCGATGGCTGTTCATTATTGCTTTTTAAAAGTACGGGCATATAGTCGTTGAAAGTTTCATTAACCGTTGCCAAAAATCTTATACCGCTACCGTAAGCCTCAATATTTATATGAATATTATCAGTTTTAATTTTTATCATGTTACTTTCCTGTTTGGCAAGACTTTTCAAAATTAACACCTCAATACGTTTTAAAATCCTTGTTATTAGATTATACAATTATTTCTTATTTGTATCAACATCGAGTTACGGTTCTATAGCATTTCTTATGCAT
>JBJFHV010000063.1:0-3652 GCA_051894015.1 Acutalibacteraceae bacterium
ATACGACAGTCGGAAGCAAAAACCTTTACGGTTCGTTCTCCTCGGCAAAAGCCGTCAAAATCAAGTGACGGAAAAACTCAATCTTTACCGCCCGTTGACAATTCTTCGGGCGGGTTTTCTGTATCCGATTTTTAAAAGTCAGGGATAGTGAAATTTTAAAAAATACTGTATTTTTTTAAGTTTTCCTCTTGCAATCCGACATAAAAAGTGGTACTTTTGTTTTGCGGCAAAGACTTGCTGTCCGCCGCAAATTTTCGTATAAAAATCAAGGTCAGATACGGTCCTTTTGTATCTTACTGTCCTTGACTTGAAAGGGTGATTGTCAATGAAAAACATCAAACGCTTCCTCGGTTTATTATTGGTTTTCGTGATGCTTGTTTCGGCAGTTCCGTTTGTCGGATCAACGGACAGCCCGGCGGTCATGAAAGCCGGAGCAATCACATCAAACGACTGCGGAAAAAACCTCACCTGGAAGCTTGACCAATCGACCGGAACGCTGACAATCAGCGGAACAGGCAGTATGTATTACTACTCGATCATTCAGGGGGCAATTTATCAGATTACGCCGCCGTGGTACGACAACCGCGGTTCCGTTAAGAAAATCGTCATCGGCGACGGTGTGACCGAAATCGGCGCATATGCCTTTTACGGCTGTTCAAAGGCGCAGTCCGTTGAAATCGCCGCAAGCGTAAAGAAAATCGGCAACAAGGCTTTCTCTTACTGCAATGCGCTTTCCGAGCTTGTTTTTACGGGTGACGGACTTGAAGAAATCGGCGAATATGCTTTCGAAAACTGCAATGCACTTGCTTATGCCGACTTGCCCGAAACGGTCAGAACGATTTCCGACGGTGCGTTCTTCTCGTGCGGCGCTCTTGAGGGCATCAATCTTCCGAACACGCTCGAAACGCTCGGCAAAAAGGCTTTTTACGCCTGTGAAGCCTTGAAAGCGGTTGCAATCCCCGAAAAAGTTCAGAAAATCGGAGACAAGACCTTTTATGAATGCTATAAGCTGTCTTCACTGACACTCAGCGAGGGTCTGACCGAAATCGGAGAGGAAGCCTTCCGCAAATGCAACGGAATCGAAAGCGTAACGCTCCCCGAATCGCTTCAGATTCTCGGGCAAAAGGCCTTTTTCGGCTGTGTATCACTTGAGAAAGTCAATATTCCCGGCGGAGTAAAAACCGTCGGTGCCGGCGCATTCAATTCCTGCGGTAAGCTTTCTTCCCTTACGCTTTCCGACGGTATCGAAACGATCGAAAAAGAGGCGTTTGCCGGTTGTGCAATCGAAAGCCTGACACTTCCCGAAACGCTCAAGACCTTAGGCGATGCGGCATTCATGAACTGCACAAATTTAAGCAAAATCGAAAACAAGGCGAACATCGACAGCTTCGGTGTCATCGTATTCTATGGCACAAAATGGCTTGACGAATATCCCGACGATGTGATTTATCTCGGCAACGTGCTTTACGGCGTAAAAAGCGGTTTTTCCGACAGTGTCCTGACGATAAAGGACGGAACAAGACTTCTTGCGGATTCCGCCCTGAACAATCAGACGGCCGTAAGCGAAGTGAAGCTTCCGGCAAGCGTTGAAAGAATCGGCAAGTATGCGTTCTACAACTGCACAGCTTTACAGTCGGTAAGCCTTTCAAAGAATGTATCTTCCGTCGGTCAGAAAGCCTTCGCCGGCTGTGACGCTTTAACGGACATCGCTGTTTTCAATCCCGACTGCGTGATCTATGACGCGGCGGACACCCTGCCGGAAAGTGCTGTTATCACGTCTTTTGAGCAATCAACGGCACAGCAGTACGCCGAAACCTATTCCCGTACGTTCAACGTTCACGTTCATACGTTTGCCGAAATCGCAAACAAACCCGCAACCTGCACCGAGGACGGCGAAAGAACCGAAAGCTGTCTCTGCGGCGAAACCGTGATCACCGCCGAACCGGCAACAGGTCACATTGACAAGGACGCAGACGGTGTTTGCGACACCTGCAACGAAGTCATCTGCACCTGCATCTGTCATCAGTCGGGCTTTAAGGGTCTGATTTACAAATTGCTCCGCGTTTTCTGGAAGCTTTTCCGGATCAACAAAACCTGTGCCTGCGCAGCGGCGCATTATTGATCCGGCATTCAGAGCCAACAACAAACAAAATCAGAGACGGGTTCAGCAGACTCGTCTCTTTTTTGCTTGTTTCAGACAGATTGAAGGTTGATTTTTCTGTACAAAAACAGATTGAAGGTTGATTTTTCTGTACAAAAGTGGTAAATTTATACTAAGAAAATTCTTCAGTGTATTTTCACATATTGGAGGAAAGAAAAATGGAAAGCAGAAAACTTATTTTGAAACGAATGCTGGCGTGCGTGGTAGTTGTCTTTGTGGCGGTTACGGCGACAATCATGAGCGGCGTTGTCGGGCTGGAGCTTCCGAAGTGGTCGGAGATGTTTGCGACAAAGGCAAGTGCGGCAAGTGAGGGATATTATACCTATTCCGTTTCAAGTGGAAAAGCAACGATAACTAGCGTTAATGATTCTATCAGCGGCAATGTGACGATTCCGTCAAAGCTCGGCGGATATCCGGTAACAGGTATAGGCGATGAGGCATTTATAAATTGCACCGGTTTAACAGGTGTAACGATCCCGAACAGTGTAACAAACATAGGTAATGATGCGTTTAGCGGTTGCACCGGCTTAACACGCGTAGACATTACTGATTTAGCTGCATGGTGCAAAATTTCATTTGGGTGTGATTGGGATAGTTTTAATTCAAATCCCTTGTGTTATGGAAAAAATCTATATATTAATGGTAAACTTGCAACCAATATTACAATACCGGATGGTGTGACAAGCATAGGTAATCTGGCGTTTTATAAATGCACCAGCTTGACAAGCGTAACAATCCCTGAAAGCGTAAAAAGCATAGGCAAGGGTGCGTTTAATTATTGCACCGGTTTAACAAAAATCTACTGGAATGCTGAAAAGATTCAAAGTTTGTGCTATTTACAATATTGTGGCTGTTGTTATTACGGTGTGTTTCGTGGAGCCGGAACAGGACTGAAAGTTATTTTCGGTGATAATGTCAAAAGGATACCGGATTATGCGTTTTATGAATGCACCGGCTTGCAGAGCGTGACAATTGGAAAGAGTATAACAAGTATAGGGAATGAAGCGTTTGGCAAGTGCACCAGCTTAACAAATGTAAATATTTCCGATTTGTCAGCATGGATTAGAATTGTATTTGGTAATCGCTATTCGAATCCTTTGTGTTGCGGAGGAAAGCTATATATCAACGGCACACTTGCAACCAATATTACAATACCGGATGGTTTAACAAGCATAGGTGATTATGCGTTTATCGGATATACCGACTTGAAGAGCTTAACAATTGGAAAGAGTGTAAAAAGTATAGGTTATTCTGCGTTTAGTGGATGTACTAAACTGACAAAAATCAACTGGAATGCTGAAAATGTTAAAGATTTAATGTATACAGAAGATAGTGACCCTAACTGGTATAGTAAAAAAGTATTTTTGGGTGCCGGAGCAGCAGGAGACGGGCTTCATGTTGTTTTTGGTAATAGCGTCAAAACCATACCGGCATGTGCGTTTTCAGGCTCTGGTTTAACAAGAATAACAATTGGTAACAGTGTAACAAACA
>JBJFHV010000064.1:0-3647 GCA_051894015.1 Acutalibacteraceae bacterium
GGTCGATTTTCCCGCCATATTCGGTCCGGTGATAATGGCACATCGGTTTTCACCGCAGTCAAGATAGGTGTCATTCGGAACAAAGGGCAAGTCCCCGAGCATTTTTTCGACAACCGGGTGTCTGCCTTCAATGATTTCAACCGTTGAGCCGTCGGACATTGTCGGACATACGTAATGATTGTCAACCGCAACGCTTGCGAGAGAACAAAGCGTATCGACCGTTGCAACCGCATTCGCCGTAAGCTGAATCCGGTTATACTCGGCGGCAACTTTTTTTCGGATCTGACAGAAAATTTCGTATTCAAGCTTAACGCTTCTTTCCTGTGCACCGAGCACCTTGCTTTCAAGTTCTTTCAATTGCTGCGTAATATAGCGTTCGCAGTTAGCAAGCGTCTGCTTCCGGATATACTCGTCAGGCACAAGCGTCTTATAGGAATTCGGCACTTCGATATAGTAGCCGAAAACGCGGTTGTAGCCGATTTTCAGTTTCGGGATTCCTGTTTTTTCGCGTTCGGCCGTTTCAACATCGGTAATATACTTTTTGCCGTTTTTTTCGATATCACGAAGCTCATCAAGCTCGCTGTTAAATCCATCCTTGATCATACCGCCCTCACGAACGGTAAAAGGCGCTTCAGGGTCGATTGACCTGTCGATAAGACTTCTGATATCTTCAAGAAGATCAATATGATCATAAAGCTGACTGAGCAACGAAGACGTACTGTCTTTTAAAAGGGATTTGATTTTGGGAAGATTCTCGACCGTCTGACGAAGAGAGTTCAGTTCCTTGGCATTCGCCGATTCATAGACAACTCTTGTCATTAAACGCTCGATATCAAATATATAGCAAAGAGCTTCGGAAAGCTCGGTAAGTTTCATATTGTTGTTGACAAGCTCGTCAACCGCATTGTGACGCTTCGAAATTTTCGCAAAGTTCACGAGCGGCTTTTCGATCCATGACCGCAGCATTCTCTTTCCCATAGAGGTTTTGGTACGGTCAAGAACCCATAAAAGCGAGCCTTTCTTTTCCCGGTTTCTTAACGTTTCGACAATTTCAAGATTCCGTTTTGTGGAAAAGTCGATTTTCATAAATTGGCTGTCGGAATAAAAATTGATGTCGGTAATCCCCTCAACATCATTTTTCTGTACTTGTTTCAGATATTTAATGGCGGCGCCGACAGCGATAACCGCCGATTTGTTTTCATTGATGGAAAGTGAAATCAGTTTTTCAAGCCCGAAATGGTCTATACAAACATTCAGGCAGTCCTCATACGCAAAGAAGCTGTCGTCCGGCATCTCACAGGATGCAGCAATACGCTTCGAAATAAAGGAAGAAATCGGGACGGACATGGCGCTTTTGGAGTTGAGAACGATTTCGCTCGGTGAAAACACGCCAAGCTCGTTGATGACGTTATTTTCAAGCTGTTTTCCGCTGAAGTAAGTAAGATTTAAAACGCCGGTCGAAACATCGGTAAAACAGATGCCGGCGCTTTTTTCGTCCATATATAAGGTAGTAAGATAATTGTTCTTTGAGTCATCGAGCATATTGTTTTCGATAATACTGCCCTTTGTGATTACCCGGATAACGTCACGCTTGACAAGGCCTTTTGCAAGAGCAGGGTCTTCCATCTGCTCACAAATAGCCACCTTGTAGCCCTTGTCAACCAGCTTTGCTATGTAGGTATCTGCGCTGTGAAAAGGAACGCCGCACATCGGCGCCCTTTCCTCGAGTCCGCAGTTCTTACCCGTCAAAGTAAGATCCAGTTCTTTTGATGCGGTTTTGGCATCGTCAAAAAACATTTCGTAAAAATCGCCGAGTCGGTAAAACAAAATGGCGTCGGGATATTCTTTTTTTGTTTCGAGATATTGTCTCATCATCGGTGTAACTTCTGCCATTTTGTTTTCCTCCTAACTTTTTATCAGTGATTGCAGTCCGATCCGCAGTCACAGCCGCAGTCGCCGCATGAACCGGAACAGTTATGCTCTTCCTCGGGTTCGCAGGTTGCGGGGTCCGCACCGTTTACGCAAAGACCGAGAATCTGCATGATGTAATTCATCATGGAATCAATTTCGTTTCTTGCTTCTTCATAAGCCTTCATCTTGTCGTTTTCCATGAATTTTCCGTACACTTCATTGAATTCAAGCTCATACTTGCTCATCTTCTCACTGTTCGGATTTTCACTTGCAGCTTCACGCTGATAGTTCATCTGGATCAGCTGAATCTGACCCATGAGGTCAAGAAGCTCGGGATCCTTTTCGTTTGCCTCTCTTGCGGCAGAGAATTTGAGATAACGCTCGTCCTGCTGAATGGCAGCGCCAAGCTGTCTTGTAAGTTCGATTACGTCCATGTTGTAACTCCTTTAAAAATATTTATGATTAACGCTAAGAAGCATTATATCCTTTATTGATTGGTTAATTCGCCTTTGAGTATCCAGGTTTTCGGTTCTGTAACCTTGACATAAGCAAAAGAACCGATTAGGTCTTTTTTACCCGGAAACTCAATAATCACGTTGCCTTCTGTCCGTCCGGTGAGAATACCGTCGGATTTTTCTTCCTCTACAAGTACTCTGTATATACAATCTTTCATCTTTGCCGTTCTTTCACCGGCAACTTTTTCCTGCAAGGCCGTCAGCTGAGAAAACCATTCGCCTTTTTCTTTTCGCGAAACAGGATCCGGCATATCATAAGCTTTTGTGCCCGGTCTCGGTGAAAAGATAAAAGTAAAAAGCGAAGTGTACTTAACATACTCGATCAGGCTTAAGGTGTCCTTAAATTCTTCATAGGTTTCACCCGGGAAGCCGACAATAATGTCACTTGTTATGGAAAGTTCGGGCATTTTTTCGTATGCATAATCAATCAGACCGATATATTTTTCGCGGTCGTAATGGCGGTTCATCTCTTTTAACACACGGTCATTTCCCGACTGAACCGGCAAATGCAGATGCTTGGCAATCTTCTTACAGTCTGCCATTGTGTCGATCAGCTCTTTTGTGCAGTCTCGCGGATGCGACGTCATGAAGCGGATAATGAAGTCTCCGTCAATATTGTTAATTCTTCGAAGCAAGGCAGGAAAACGATATTCTTCGGGCAGATCCTTATTGTAGGAATTGACATTTTGTCCAAGAAGGTTAATTTCCTTATAGCCCTGCTTTATTAAAAGTTCAACTTCATTGATAACATCTTCAAAATTGCGGCTTCTTTCTCTTCCTCTTACATACGGAACGACGCAGTAAGCACAAAAATTATTGCAGCCGTACATAATCGGAACCCACGCTTTAAATGAACCGTCACGCTTTATGGGAAGTCCTTCGACAATGTTTCCGTCGCTGTCGGTGATATCGAAAATTCTTTTACCTGTGCACAGACAGCGATAGATAAACTCAGGAAGCTTATAGATAACATGGGTGCCGAAAACAAGATCAACGTACTGGAAGCTGTTTCTGATTCTTTCAGCAACGTAGCCCTGCTGCATCATACAGCCGCAAAGAGCAATAATCATATCCGGCTTTTCGGTTTTATATTGCTTTAACGCGCCGACATTTCCGTATACTCTGTCCTGCGCATGCTCACGAATGGCGCAGGTATTATAAAGCACCAGATCCGCTTCTTCCACTTGATCGGTCAGGACATAGCCCATATCGCAAAGCATT
>JBJFHV010000065.1:0-3641 GCA_051894015.1 Acutalibacteraceae bacterium
GAGGTCAATCCGATTCCCGTCAAGGCGGCCATGGCGAAAATGGGCTATTGCGAGAATTATGTCCGTCTTCCGCTTACCGAAATGGAGGATGCACACGCCGAGGTACTTTATGCTGAAATGGAAAAACTCGGTCTGATATAAAACTTTTAAGTAGCTGTTAATTTTCTGCTTATAATAGAATCAAGACACGAAAGGAAGCGGCAAAAGCCGTATTTTGCAAAATGAAAATTATCGTAAACGGCGCAGGCGGAAGAATGGGCAAGGTGCTTTGCTCTTTGATCGAGGAAAGCGAAAAAAAGAACGTTGCCGCTTTTGTCAGCGCAGAATTTGAAACCGAAAAAGAAAAGCATATCTATCAGTCGATCAGTGAAGTCACCGAGGAAGCCGACTGTATTATCGATTTTTCTCATCACAGTGCAACCGCAGAGCTTTGTGATTATGCCGTAAAAAATCAGCTTCCGCTTGTTATCGCCACAACGGGTCATACCGAAGAGGAAAACGGCATGATAAACGAAGCGGCAAAGACGGTTCCCGTTTTTAAAAGCGGCAACATGTCGCTCGGTGTGGCGCTTGTCGCCTGCCTTTCGAAGATTGCGGCGAAGGCTTTTCCCGACGCCGACATCGAAATCGTCGAAAAGCATCATAATCAGAAGCTTGACGTTCCGAGCGGAACCGCGCTGCTTCTTGCCGACTCGATCAAGCAGGTCAAAAAGGACAGCGAATATGTAATCGGACGGCACGAAAACGGCAAGAGAAAGAAAAACGAGATCGGCATTCATTCTCTTCGCATGGGAAACGAGGTCGGCACGCACGAGGTCATTTTCGCCATGGGTTCGCAGGTCATTACCATCAAGCACGAGGCTGAAAACAGAGGCCTGTTTGCCGAGGGTGCGCTTTCGGCGGCAGACTTCCTTGTGAAGCAGGAGCCGGGACTTTACTGCATGGACGATATTGTTGAATAAAAGAACACTGAAAGAGGGACAAAAATGGACGCATACGAAATTATTGAATATATCTCAAAATCCGAAAAGAAAACCCCCGTCAAGCTTTATGTCAAAGAAAAAGAGCCGATCGACTACGGCTCAAGCAAGGTTTTTTCTTCGGGTGATAAGATCGTTTTCGGTCAGTGGAACGAGCTGAAACCGATTTTGGAAGCAAACAAAGATAAAATTGAAGATATCGTTATCGAAAACGACTGCCGCAACAGTGCGATTCCGATGCTCGACAAAAAGAACATCAATGCCAGAATCGAGCCGGGCGCCATTATCCGTGAGCAGGTTGAAATCGGCGACAGCGCCGTCATCATGATGGGCGCCGTTATCAACATCGGAGCCGTGATCGGCGAAGGCACCATGATCGACATGGGCGCCGTCCTCGGCGGCAGAGCTACCGTCGGCAAGCATTGCCACATCGGAGCCGGCGCAGTTCTGGCCGGTGTAATCGAGCCGGCAAGCGCAACCCCGGTTATCATCGAGGACAATGTTCTTGTCGGGGCGAATGCCGTTGTGGTTGAAGGTGTACACGTCGGCAAAAATGCTGTTGTCGCCGCCGGCGCCGTGGTACTTGAGGACGTACCCGACAACGCTGTTGTAGCCGGAATGCCGGCAAGGGTCATCAAAATGAAGGACGAAAAAACAAGCAGTAAAACGGCTCTTCTTGATGCATTAAGAAACCTTTAAGCGAAACTTACGCTTGTTTTTCAAATAAATTTTTCGGAGGTCAATCCCACATTATGCACAATCTTACTCTTCCGTTTGACAAGGAAAAAATCGAGAGAATTGAAAAATCGTTTCCGACACCGTTTTATCTTTACGACGAAAAGGGGATCGTTAACTGCGTCGAAAGAATCAAAAAAGCGTTCAGTTGGAACGAGGGTTACCGTGAGTATTTCGCCGTCAAGGCGACTCCCAACCCGGCAATCATCAAGATCTTAAATTCGCTCGGCTGCGGAATTGACTGTGCCGGTGAGGCAGAGCTGATGATCGGTCAGAAGCTCGGTATTACGGGCGAAAACATCATGTTCAGCTCGAACGATACCTCGGAAAAAGACTATCTGTTCGCAAACAGTCTCGGGGCGATCATCAATCTTGACGACTGCTCTCATATCGATATGCTTGAAAGAATCGGCTGCATCCCGAAAACGGTCTGCTTCCGTTATAATCCGGGTACGGACTTTATCGTGCAGAACGACATCATGGGCGAACTGAAAAACTCCAAGTTCGGCATGACGAAGGCGCAGCTTCTTGAAAGCGTGAAGCGCATGAAAGCGCTCGGAAGTGAAAAGTTCGGCATTCACGCCATGCTTGCTTCCTGTACACTCAACGAAAACTATTATCCGACGCTGGCGCGTGAGCTTTTCTCTCTTGCTCTCGAAATCAAAAGAGAAACGAGCGTTGAAGTGTCGTTCGTCAATCTTTCGGGCGGAATCGGTATTCCCTACCGTCCCGAGGAAAGCGAAGCCGACATCGAAAGAATCGGCGAAAGCGTGCACATGGTGTATGACGAGCTGATTGCCGCAAACGGCATGAAGGTGTCGCTGTTTACCGAAATGGGACGCTATGTGACCGGTCCTTACGGCTACCTTGTTACAAGAGTACTGCACCTGAAGCACACCTATAAAGACTATATCGGCGTCAACGCCACCGCCTGCAATCTGATGAGACCGGCGATGTACGGTGCGTATCATCACATCACGCTTCTCGGTAAAGAGGACGAAAAGAGTACGAAGATGTACGATGTGACGGGCTCACTTTGCGAAAACAACGACAAGTTTGCCGTTGACCGTATGCTTCCCGAAGCCGAAGAGGGCGATATTCTTGTCATTCACGACGCAGGCGCTCACGGCTACTCCATGGGCTATAACTACAACGGCAAGCTCAAATGCGCCGAACTTCTTTTGGAAAAGGGCGGAAACGTCAGAATCATCAGACGTGCGGAAACAATCAAGGATTATTTTGCAACCCTTGACATTCTGCCTGAATTCAGAAAGGTATAAAACGGCATAAAACGAAAAGCCGGAGAGAGTCAGGTCGGCTCTTTTCGGCTTCCATCATATTTAAAGTACGGTGAGAAAAATGGAAAAATTTTTAAACTCGGCTTTATACTCTGTGAAAAGAAGCGCGATCCGTGTATACAGCCAGATGGCAAAAAACACGCCCGGCTGTATTTCGCTGACCTTGGGCGAGCCTGATTTTGACACGCCCGACAATATCCGCAATGCAGCAAAGGCTTCTCTTGACGCCGGCGACACCCACTATATCGCCAACAACGGCAACTATCATCTTCTCGAGGCAATCTCCGCCTTTGAAAAAGAGAAAAACGGTATGGACTATACACCCGAGGAAATCATCGTCACGGTCGGTGCCACCGAGGGGATTTTTACCGCCCTTTTCGGGATTCTCAACCCGGATGATGAGGTGGTTGTTCCCGAGCCGGCTTTCGGTCTTTATGAATCGGTCGTCACGCTTTGCAGAGGGAAGTATGTTCCGATGGACACAAGCGAAAACGACTTTCAGATAAGTGAGCAGATGCTCGAAAAAGCAATCAGCGGCAAGACAAAGGCGATTATTCTCAATTCACCGAACAACCCGACAGGCTGTGTATTAAACAAAGAGAGCCTTGAAAATGTTTACAACGCCGTC
>JBJFHV010000066.1:0-3639 GCA_051894015.1 Acutalibacteraceae bacterium
GGACTTGGAAGCCTGTCCGCCTGTGTTGGAGTAAACCTCGGTGTCGAAAACAAGAACGTTTACGTTCTGATGAGAAGCGAGAACGTGGTCAAGACCGCCGAAGCCGATGTCGTATGCCCAGCCGTCACCGCCGAGAATCCACTGTGACTTCTTGGCAAGGTAGTCAGCATCTTCAAGAATTTCTTTTCTTGCGGCTGCTCCTGCTTCGCAGCAGGTAAGCTCATTCGCCTTAAGAACAGCGATAAGCTCTTCGGAAGCCTTACCGTTTTCGGCGCCGTTTTCCTTGGTGTCAAGCCATGCCTTTGCGGCAGAAGCTACTGCTTCGTCCGGACAATTGTCGGCAATAAGCTGTACCTTTTCGGCAAGTCTGTCGCGGATTGCGTTCTGAGCAAGAAGCATACCGTAACCGAACTCTGCGTTGTCCTCAAACAGGGAGTTCGACCATGCGGGGCCGTGACCCTTCTTGTTGATAGTGTACGGAGTGCTCGGTGCGCTGCCGCCCCAGATGGACGAACAACCGGTCGCGTTGGCGATGTACATTCTGTCGCCGAACAGCTGTGTGGCAAGCTTAGCGTACGGAGTTTCGCCGCAGCCTGCGCAAGCGCCGGAGAACTCAAGAAGCGGAACTCTGAACTGAGAGCCCTTAACGGTGGAATCCTTGAACTTCTCAAGAACCTCGGGCTTCTCGTCAAGAGAATAGAGATAATCGAATTTAGCCTGCTCGGCTTTCTGAGTGGCGAGCTCGTTGGGAACAAGAGCCTTGTTGCCCTTCTTGCCCGGGCAGACGTTGATGCAGGACTTACAGCCTGTGCAGTCCATGACGGAGATGCCCATGGCGAAGTTGTAGCCCGGCATACCGGTCATCGGAGCGGACTTTGTGCCCTCGGGAGCGGCGGCAAGCTCAGCGTCGGTCAGAGCAAACGGACGGATTACAGCGTGCGGGCAGACATAAGAGCAGATACCGCACTGGATGCAGTTTTCGGGAAGCCAGGTCGGAACGTCAACGGCGATGCCTCTCTTTTCAAAGGCAGCCGAGCCCTGCGGGAACGTACCGTCTGCACCCTCAACGAAGGTGGAAACCGGAAGCGTGTCGCCGAGCTGAGCCGAAGTCGGTTCGAGAATTTCTTCCACGAACTTCTTCATTTCGGGTCTGTCGGTCTTAACCTCAACAACCTTGGTTTCTTCCACAGCGTCCTTCCACGAAGCCGGAACGTCAACCTTAACCACGCCGTCGATACCTTTTTCGATCGCTCTGTGGTTGAGCTCAACGATGTCCATACCCTTCTTGCTGTAAGACTTGGTTGCGGCTTCTTTCATCAGCTCAACCGCCTTGTCAGCCGGAATGATCTTGGAAAGACCGAAGAAAGCGGACTGAAGAATCGTGTTGACACGGCCGCCGAGTCCGAGCTCTTTTGCGATGTGCGTAGCGTCGATGGTGTAAAGCTGAATATCATTCTCGGCGATGTACTTTTTCATCGAGCCGGGAAGATTTTCTTCGAGACCTGCAAGATCCCATGAGCAGTTGAGAAGGAAGGTGCCGCCGGGAACGAGATCCTGAACCATCGGATATTTGTTTACATAGGAGGGATTATGGCAGGCAACGAAGTTTGCCTTATTAATCAGGTAAGTGGACTTGATCGGGGTTTCACCGAAACGAAGATGAGAAACGGTGATACCGCCGGACTTCTTCGAGTCATAGGAGAAGTAGCCCTGTGCGTACATATCGGTGTTGTCGCCGATAATCTTGATGGAGTTCTTGTTTGCACCAACCGTACCGTCAGCGCCGAGACCCCAGAACTTACAGCAGTGTGTGCCGGCCGGCGTGGTGTTCGGAACTTCCGAAACGGGAAGAGAAAGTCCGGTTACGTCGTCCTCGATGGCAACGGTGAAGGTCTTCTTCGGAGAAGCAGACTCCATGTTGCGGTATACGGAAATGATATGAGAGGGGTTAGTGTCCTTTGAGCCGAGGCCGTAACGTCCGCCGTAAACAGGTACAGAAGCGAACTTCGAATCACGAAGAGCGGCAACAACGTCAAGGAACAGCGGCTCGCCGAGAGAACCGGGCTCCTTGGTTCTGTCAAGAACGGAGATGCACTTCACGGTATCCGGCATCACGTCAAGAAGATGCTTGACGGAGAAGGGTCTGTAAAGACGAACCTTGATCAGGCCGACCTTTTCGCCCTTAGCGGCAAGGTAGTCGATGGTCTCTTCGATCGTGTCGCAGACAGAGCCCATGGCAACGATAACCTTTTCGGCGTCGGGAGCACCGTAGTAATTGAAGAGCTTATAATCGGTACCGATCTTGGCATTGACCTGATTCATGTAATCCTCGGTGATGCCGACGATATCGTCATAATACTTATTGCAGGCCTCACGTGCCTGGAAGAAGATGTCGGGGTTCTGAGCGGAGCCGCGGAGAACGGGATGCTCGGGGTTGAGGGAACGGCGGCGGTAAGCGTTAACTGCGTCCCAGTCAAGCATATCGGCAAGATCCTTGTAATCCCAGACCTGAATCTTCTGAATTTCATGAGAAGTACGGAAGCCGTCGAAGAAATGAAGGAACGGAACACGGCCCTTGATCGTGGAAAGGTGAGCAACAGCACCGAGGTCCATAACCTCCTGAACGTTGCTGGAGCAAAGCATGGCATAACCGGTCTGACGGCATGCATAAATATCGGAATGGTCGCCGAAGATGTTCAGCGCGTGGCTCGAAACGCAGCGGGCGGAAACGTGGATAACGTTCGGAAGAAGCTCACCGGCGATTTTGTACATATTCGGGATCATAAGAAGAAGACCCTGAGAAGCGGTGTAGGTCGTGGTCAAAGCACCGGCTGCAAGCGAGCCGTGAACAGCACCTGCGGCGCCGGCCTCGGACTGCATTTCGGTAACTTTTACGTTCTGACCGAAAAGATTCTTGGTATCTTTTGCGGACATAACATCGGTGACCTCAGCCATTACGGACGAGGGAGTGATGGGATAGATGGCAGCAACTTCCGTAAACGCATAGGATACATGCGCGGCGGCGTTGTTACCGTCCATGGTTTTGGTTTTTCTTGCCATTGGATGATCCTCCTTATATTTTTAAAGTGTAAATTACACAAACCAACATTTTATATTTTATCACTTGTCAGGCGAGTTGTAAATATACAATTAGCGAAAATATTGATTTGTTTGTCAAAAAAAGTTGGTAATTTTCATGGATATTTCCCCATTGATATAATACTATTGCGTTTCCTATGGCTGAAAGTAGGGGCAGACCCACGACCACGCCGGGTCGCCCCCTACGGAGTTACTCAACTTAATGAATATACCGATAAATTTTAGTTTGTCTCACTAATAGTTGGTTTGTAGTTTCTGGATTTAGCTACTTCTATATCTTTACCTTTGCGCTAGTGCCGCGCGGGCACTGACTTTCTGACCAAAGCGTCAGAAAGTAAGCAAAGAACGCTTTTAGTACGCGTTTTCTCAGCCGAGTTTTTTCTCGCCTTGAAGGCGGAGAAAAAACTGCGGGTCGAAAACGCTTCAGTCAGTCTGTGCCGGAGGCAGTGTTCAAACGGGTCAGGCACAGCGATCCGAAACAGGAAAACACTAAGCGTTAATCGCACCTTGGCAGTAACAGTCAGTCTGATCTCTTCCGTG
>JBJFHV010000067.1:0-3634 GCA_051894015.1 Acutalibacteraceae bacterium
AACAATACCGTATCAAAAACGCTGTATATACTTGCGGTTGTATGTTGCTTCTTGGAGTGTATATTTATTTTGACGGCGGATATTTTGACACTTCCTATCGTGTGATTTGCAGTATGTTCTTTTCTTTGCCCGCCTGCGTGTCAGTTTATTCCGCCCTGACAGGCAAGGGCTTCCGTCTTTCGCTTTACCATGCAGGAAAAAAGCGGGCTCTTTCCGCATTCGGTGCGGTGTGCGCGTTCACCGCTGTTTCGGCTGTTTCAATTTTAATCGGAAACAGCCTGTCCGCTTCGGTAAAGGATAAAATGCTGACACAGGAAGAAGCGCTTGTTTCCGTTTCCGACTTCGGCTGTGACAAACAGAAAGCAGAGGATTCTTTCGATTGTGACACAACAAGATTCCTTCAGAAGTATACTGTGATATCCTATTGCGCAGACGATGCCTGTGAAAATGATGTCCGGCAGATCCGGTATCAGGTTTTTGTCAGCGACAGCCCGTCAATGAGAAACCACTATATTGAAAATGCCGTTTCGGATATGGAATACAAAAACACCATAAAAATTGATAAGTCCGATGAAAAGTGGGACGAGGTATATTACTGCGAATATAAAGACGGTGTGACGGGCAAAATCCGCAGAGTTGACCGTATGACTGTCAAGGGGAACATTGTGATATATCCGACATATCTGCCCGACAGCGAAGCCGAAGCCTTTTTCGATCTGGTTTACAGCCGCCTTTTCACCGACTGACCGTTGCTTTTTTCCTCTTTTTCCTGTAAACTACCTATAAATGATAAAACAAAGGAGAATCCGAAGAAAATGAAACGCTTTCAAAACGCAAAAAGAATCCTCAGTGCGGCCCTTGCGGCTGTTACCGTGTTTTCCGTAACAGCTTTTTCAGGCTGTTCAAAGGACAGCGACAAGTGGAAAGATATGGGCTACGACCTGTCGGTGCCCGTGCTCGGCGAGGACGGGTGGTACATGGTGTTCGAGGACGACTTCGAGGGAAACAGCCTCAACGAAAACATCAAATTCGGCGAAAAGTACACCGGCAGCCGTGAAATCTGGACAACCTCGCCGCACGCAATCCGTTGGGAGTCCGATGACGAGGACAAGCCGGAGCAGGCGTGCTGGTGGTGCCCGGAGATGGTTGAAGTCAAAAACTCAAACGCCGTCATTCATTCCCGGTATGAGGATAACCACACCTGCGACGGTGACTGCCCGGCTACGGGACGCTTTACAAGCGGAATCGAAACAAGGCGCATAGTCGGCGACAACAACAATAATAAAGGCACTTCGGACGAACTGCTGTTTTCTCAGGCGTTCGGCTATTTCGAATGTAAAGTCAAGCTGCCCGATGCAGACGGTTTGTGGTCGGCCTTCTGGCTTCAGTCGTCGAACATGAGAAAGGTCGGTAACGACGGCGAGGACGGAACGGAAATTGACGTTTATGAAAGCGCTTTCAGAAGAAGCGAAACGTCAAAAATGGGTCATGCGCTTTTATGGGACGGCTATTCCAAGGACGGTAAGGTTGACGACTATATCGGTACGCTCTCTCAGAACCTTTACGACGGCTATCATACCTTTGCGCTCAAATGGACGCCCGAATACTATGTCTTTTATATTGACGGTGCCGCCACCTGGGCAAGTGAGGGCGGCGGTGTGTCAAAGGTCAAGGAGTTTTTGCGTCTGACGGTTGAAATTGATGCGGGCAACGAATACGGACCGCACGGACAGAAGATCGGCGCGTTCAGCGGAGAAAACAGTGATTTTCTGATTGATTACGTCAAGGTATGGCAAAACGAAAATTATGAGCCGTTTATCCGGGCGGACAGCGATTTTACGGGCGATCTCGATTTGAAGTAAAGGCATAAAAAACTTTTCAAAAACTCTTGACTGCGTGATGAAACTGTGGTAGAATCTATCTACCTCTTGTAGAGGGCTTTATTTTTGTGCCCTTAAACGGAGGGAGGTCTTAACTCGGACAATCTGTCCGAACCCTAATAATCCTAATATTGGAGGTGCCGTTCATGAGAGTACGCGTTACTTTGGCTTGCACTGAGTGTAAGCAGCGCAACTACAACACTATGAAAAACAAAAAGAATAGTCCTGACAGGCTGGAGATGAACAAGTACTGCAGATTCTGCAGGAAGCACACTCTCCACAGAGAAACAAAATAATACGGGGAGGTAACGTTAATGGCTGACAAGGAAAAGAAATCCGGCAAGTCCTCTGAGGTTGACAAGACCGCAACCGGCGAGAGCAAAGCTGCCGAGAAGGTTGCCAAGGCCGCCAAAGGCTCCGGCAAGAAGTCAGATAAGCCGAACGTTTTCGTTCGTATGGGCAGGAGCACAAAACGCTTCTTCAAGGACTTCAAAGGTGAGTCTAAGAAAATCGTTTGGCCCGATGCCAAAACCGTTCTCAAAAGTACAGGTGTTGTTATCCTTGTGGTTGCCCTTGTTTCCGTCGTTATTTACGGAATCGACCAGGGTCTTTCCGCCGGTATTTCGGGTCTGAAGAAGCTTGCAACGGGTGAGGAAACAACTGTTTCCGCCGAAGCAACGACCGCAGATGAACACGATCACGACGAAGAAGCCGAATCGACGGCCGAAGGCGAGGAAACGACCGCTGAATCCGACGAGAAGGAAACGACAACCGAAGAATCCGAGGAAAGCACAACGGAGGCTGAAGAAACAACAGCTGAAGAAACAACTGCCGAGGAAACAACGGTTGCCGAGACAACACAAAAGGCTGAATAAGCAGCAATCAGGAGGTGTAACGATTGGCAGAAAATAACGCCAAATGGTTTGTAGTACACACCTATTCCGGCTATGAAAACAAAGTAGCCTCAAACATTATGACAGTCGTTGAAAACCGTCAGATGCAGGATCAGATCTTCGAGGTGAAAATCCCGATGGAGACGGTCAAGGAAATCAAGGACGGTAAGGAAAGGGAAGTCGAACATAAGCTTCTTCCCGGCTATGTTATGGTAAAGGTCGCCTGTGTCTATAAGACCCGTGAGGGCAGCGACACCGAAGAGCTTTCCATGACGGACGACGCCTGGTATGTGATTCGTAACACAAGAGGCGTCACGGGTTTTGTCGGTCCCGAAAGCAAACCGGTGCCTCTGACCGATGAAGAGGTTTATTCCCTCGGAATCGAACAGAGAAGAATCGAAGTCAACTTCAAGGAAGGAGACCTTGTCAATATTGTTGACGGCTCACTGAGCGGATTTTCCGGAATCGTCAGCAGTATCGACCTTGAAAACGAAACGGTCGAGGTTCTTATTTCCATGTTCGGAAGAGAGACGCCCGCCGTTGTCGGTCTCAACGAGGTTGAAGTTGCAACACTTTAATGCGATAATTTGCGGCATTGCCGTTTAAATTATGCGAGGGGATTTATTCCCCTGTGGGAGACTTGTCAATTTTCAGTCAAGTCGCCATCAACCACATATATTTGGAGGTGCAAACAAAAATGGCTCAAAAGGTTGTAGGTTTAATTAAGCTCCAGATTCCCGCAGGTAAGGCTACTCCGGCACCGCCCGTAGGACCGGCTCTCGGTCAGCACGGTGTCAACATCATGGCTTTCACCAAGGAATTCAACGAGCGCACAAAGAATGACATCGGTCTGATTATCCC
>JBJFHV010000068.1:0-3624 GCA_051894015.1 Acutalibacteraceae bacterium
AGAAATGTATAAATACCGCACCGAAACCGAAAACAGATTGTCCGTCAGCCGAAAGGAAATCGACTGTAAGGACTATCTTTCCTTCCGCCTTTCGTCCCTGCAAAATGCCCTCCAGTTTGAAACAAATGAATTTACCTATGTTGCGGACTGTTACGGCTACTCAGATATCGGTTTTTGCAACGACAACGGCAATCTTATGATTTCCGACGGAAAAACCGTTTTTGAATTTTTAGGAAGCCATGATTTTTACGGCGGAGAAAAAGAAGTTTTCGGTATGAATCCGCTTTCGGACAAATCCGAGAAGCTCGTTTTCGGTCAGCTTTATTTTACTTCGGATAAAACGGCGAAAATCTTTGAAAACGCCGATATCTATATGAATAACGCACTTGATTAAGGATGTGATAATAATGATCTACTGTTTTCTTGCCGACGGATTTGAAGAAGTCGAAGCCATCGCTCCGATTGATATTTTGAGACGTGCCGGTGCCGAGGTCAGAACGGTCGGTGTCACCGGAAAAAACGTCACCGGCTCTCATGGCATCACCGTTGAAGCCGACATAACAGAAAATGAAATTCAGCTTGATTCTTGTGTAGAAGCCGTTATCCTCCCCGGTGGAATGCCCGGTACACTCAACCTTGAAAAAAGCGAAAAGGTGAAAGAAGCCGTGCGCTTCGCCGCCGAAAGTGGAAAGCTTGTCTGCGCAATTTGTGCTGCTCCGTCGGTGCTCGGTCACATGGGACTTCTTGACGGTAAAGAAGCCATCGCTTATCCCGGATTCGAAAAGGATTTATACGGTGCTTCGGTTTCCGACAAATTCGTCGTTGAAGATAAAAACTTTATCACCGCCAAAGGTGCGGGCGTTGCCGTCGACTTCGGTCTTGCAATTGCCGGCGCGCTATACGGAAAAGAAGTCTCGGATAAAATCCGGGATTCGATTCAGTGCTTATGAGTGAAAAAGCACAACTCAGAAATAAGTTTATCGCAATACGGAAAAATCTCGGCGATAAAGAAAGCAAAGACGAGAAGATTTTTAACAGACTGACTGCGATTGACGAAATCAAAGAAGCAGATTTCATTTTGGCTTACGCTTCTTCCCCGATAGAGGTTGACACATACCGATTTATCGAATATACTTTAAGGAAAGGTCAAAAGATCGCCTTGCCGGTCTGCCTTGAAAATGCAAACGAAATGGACTTTTATCTGATTGAAAGTCCCGACTGTCTGATTCCCGGAAAATATAAAGGGATCTATGAGCCGGATACGTCAAGATGTCAGAAATGTGAAATCACAGACAATACGGTCTGTATCGTTCCCGGACTGTCTTTTGACAAAAACGGGTACAGACTCGGCTACGGCAAGGGATACTATGACAGATTTCTTGCGGAAAATCCCGTTTTTACAGTCGGTCTTTGCTATGAAGAATGTGTAAGCGAGAGCTTGCCTTTTGAAGAACATGACAAATGTGTATCGGTTCTCGTGACCGAAAAAGAAATATATAAGGAGAATGTCTATGGACGAACGAAATAACAACGGCTTTGACAGCAAGCCGGATGTGCCTTCAGGCTTCGATTCCTATTACACTAAGGCGCAAAGAAAAGCCGACAGCTTCAAGGTACACATTGAGGGGCTGACCGACGATTCCGAAGCCCAAAGACCGGCCGCACCGAAAAATCCGGCGCCTCAGACACCGCCGGAGTCCCCCGACCGGGCACAAGCGCAGCCCCCGGTACAAAAGAAGCAGTTCAGCGTGAATATTCCCGAAAACAAGCCGAAAAAAAGACCCGCAAACGCTTCCGGTTCTGCTTCCGGACCGAACCAGAAGAAGAAAAAGCCTGCCGCCAAATCAGCGGCCGCTGCTCCGACGAAAAAGAGTGCGAAAAAAGCGGACAAAAAAGGCCAATCGAAAAAGACCACTTCCCGTCAGGTTCTTACACCCGAACAGCTGAAAAGACAAAAAGAACAAAGAAAATACAACTTCACAAAAGGTCTTCTTATCACCTGTGCCTGCGTTATCTTTATCGTAGCTTTTACGGCGGCGCTTTCTACACTTGCGCTTTCCACGGTCAACGATATTCTTGCAATCGACAAGGATGAATCGACTTCCGTTTCTATTGTCATTCCCAAAGAAGCCACTGACTTTGATTCTGTTTATGAAATTCTTTGTAATAACGGTCTTGTAAAAAGGAAAAGAATTTGCAAGCTGTTTTGTCAGTTCAGACATTACGACAAATACTACAGCGCAAGCCAAAAGAAAGACGTCAATGTCGAATACGAGCCGGGCGTGTATTATCTTGAAACCGGAAGCGGCATCGAAATGATGCTCGAAACGATCAAGGCCGACCGCAATGTTTCAAAAGATACAGTCACCCTTACCTTCCCCGAAGGCTGGTCGATCGCTCAAATTTTCGAAAAGATTGAGAAATACGGTGTGTGCACCGCCGACAAGCTTTATGCAAACCTTGATATTGTCGGTGAGCAGTTCGATTTTTACAATAAAATCCCGGCAACAACCGGCCGGTATTTAAAAGCCGAAGGATATCTTTATCCGGACACCTACGAATTCTATGTCGGTGAAAATGCAAGCTCCGTCCTCAAAAAGCTTTTCAAAAACTTCCAGAAGAAATGGGACAGCGAGTGCGAAAAGAAAGCCAAGCAATTAGGCCTTACGACGGATCAGGTCATTATCATTGCTTCTATCATTCAGCGTGAAGCCAAGGATAAGACGCAGATGGCAGATATCTCGTCGGTTATTCACAACCGTCTTGCCGACAAGGCAACCTATCCGCTTCTCGAAATGAATTCGACCAAGGATTACATCACTTCCCTTAAGAAATACAAGCTTTTCAACGAATCGTATTATTCAATTTATCTTGATTCCTACAACACCTACAGTTCAGAAGGACTTCCTCCCGGAGCAATATGCAACCCCGGATTTGACGCAATCAATGCGGCTTTGAACCCGAATGATACGGACTATTATTTCTTCTGCCACGACGAAAACGGTAATATTTATCTTGCCGTAACCGCCGCAGAACATCAGGCAAATACCGAACGGCTGCTTCTTTACGGCAACGGAGGAGAAGATGAGCAATAACGATTCGTTCCTGCTTCCCGAGCTTCTCTCCCCTGCCGGAGATATGTCAAGACTGAAAGCGGCAGTAAAATTCGGAGCGGACGCCGTATATTTGGGCGGAAGTATTTTCTCCATGCGCACAGCGCCGGAGAATTTCAGCAACGAAGAACTCTTCCGCGCCGTCGACTATTGTCACGAGCGAAACGTCAAGGTTTATCTTGCCTGTAACGTGCTTGCAAGGAACGAAGAGTTCGGACAGCTTCCGAATTTCCTCGAAAATGCTAAAAAAAGCGGTGTTGACGGACTGATTATATCGGATCTCGGCGTCATGGACTATGCGAAAAAATACGCCGAAGGGGTCGAGATCCATATATCGACACAAGCGGGTGTCGTCAATTTTGCAACGGCGAATGTGCTTTATCAAATGGGAGCCAAACGAATTGTCCCCGCCCGTGAACTGTCGCTTGCGGAAATTGCCCGATTAAGAGCAAACATACCCGCCGACATGGATATCGAGTGTTTCGTGCACGGAGCGATGTGCGTTTCGTTT
>JBJFHV010000069.1:0-3622 GCA_051894015.1 Acutalibacteraceae bacterium
ACGGATTTATGATATATGCTTTTCTTCAAAACTCCATCACCAGATTGACATGAAGCTGATGCAAGATATCCCCGAGCTCATCTTTCAGAATTCCGTAAGCCTTGTTTTTGGTACAGTGACCGGTGCAGACATATTCAATCCCGGTCTCTTTTATTTTTTTGGCTAAGGCACGGACCTCTTTTTCCGACTTGTTGTACAAATGAAAGCCGCCGATGAGCCCGTATACTTTTTTATCGGGAAAGGCAGCGGCAGCCTCGTTGATGATGTTGGCCGCGCCGCCGTGAGAACAGCTGTTGAAAATAACAAGTCCTTTTTCTGTCTCAAAAATAAGACTTTGTTCGTGTGAAAAATCGTCTGCTTTGAAGCCGCCGGGATTTTTGCGGTACATATTTTCCCGCTTGCCGATATTTTCAAGTCCCGGTGTCTTGTGAGAAATCAGATGAACTCCTTTGCAAAGTGCGCAATCTCCGTCAACACGGACAATTCTTTGCGGATAGTCGGTCAGAATGTTTTTCGGCAGTCCTATGTATTTGTGAAAGATCCACTTCTTGAAATAGCAGTTTGCGGCGGCGTCTTTTTGCAGATAAAACTTTGCCTTGCTGTTTTCGGCGAAAAACGCTTTCATACCTTTTGCGTGATCGTAATGGGCATGAGAGAGTACTGCGTAGTCTACGTCTTTGACTGGTAATCCGATTTTTTCGGCATTTTTCAAAAATAAATCCGATGCGCCTGTGTCCAGCAAGATCTTTTTGTCGTTATACTCAATGTAAATGCTAAGCCCCCATTCGCCGGACAGACCGTTGTCGGCGATGTTGTCAACCAATACCGTTGCTTTCATAAAAATCACCTCATGATATCGTCTTGCTTTTACGGCACGATTTCGAGCCAATATCCGTCCGGATCCGCAATAAAATAAATCCCCATTCCCGGATTCTCAAAGCAGATACAGCCCATTTCCTCGTGCTTTTTATGCGCTGCGTCAAAATCATCGGTCTTAAAAGCCAGATGAAATTCGCATTCGCCTAAATCGTATTTTTGCGGGTGCTCCCGAAGCCACGTCAGCTCAAGCTCAAAATCGCTTGCGTCATTTGTAAGATAGACGATGATGAAACCGTCGCCGTTGATGCGTCTGTCCTCATGCAGATCCAACGCTTCCCTGTAAAATGCTATGGATTTGTCAAGATCGGAAACATTATAGTTTTCGTGTATCATTTTAAAGCTCATAATTCTTCTCCTTTTGTCAGTTCGGTATTTTTTATAACCGGCTCGTATTCAGGAAATTCGGTGATGAATTTCCTGATCACGTCGGGTTTGTTCCAATAATGCATCGGATAGACGGCGTCGCAGTCAACATTCTTCAGAAAATACAGCATTCCGTCTTTGTAATGATCTTCCTGTCTCGGGTCAAGCGGAACAAAGGCGACGTGAAGGCGGGTATTCCTGATTTTGTCGATTTCCTTGCGATACCGATGGGTCATTTGGCGGTTATCGGCATCGGGTTCGCCGTTCCAGACCCAGTCGTTCAAGTCACCGGCGTGATAAAGGGTGCCCTCGGGCGTTTTGACGACAAACGCCACGCCGCTGTCGGTTGACCGCAGAGTGGTGATGACCGCACCGTTATCAAGTTCATAAACCTGATCGGGACACGCTTTTATGACTTCAATGCCGGCGGGATATTGATTTCGGCTGATATCTTTCGCCAGCACGGCTTGAGCTTTCATTCCCATACGGCGCAGCATTTCAAAGATTTTCGGATTGAAATGGTCGTGATGAAAATGACTGCAAAAGACAACAACCGGCTTATGAGGGTTAAGGGCAGGCAGACCGCCTTTATAATAATCAAAAACGTAATAGCAGTCTTTCGTTTCGACCAAAAAACCGCTGTGACCAACGTAGGTGATTTTCATGAAATCCTCCTTTATTTTAAGGTAAGAAGTCTGTTTTCGGTAACGCTCTGTATTTCTTCAAGGGTGGAAGCAAAGACAATTCCATTTTGCCGTTTTTTCGTGGATAGTCCTTTTTCAATCATGGTTTCGAGTAAAGTTTTGAGGGAATCATAATAACCGTTCAGATTGTAAAGAATACAGGGCGCATCGAGCTGTCCGAGAGACACTTTTGACATTACTTCAGCAATTTCTTCGAGCGTTCCCGTGCCGCCGGGAAAAGCAATAAAAATATCGCCGAGTTCAATCATTTTTGTTTTCCGCTCTGCCATGTCTTTTGTAACAATCAGCTCGGTCAGACGGTCATGTGCAAAGCCCTCATCAATAAAAAACTGCGGTTCGACACCGATGACCTTTCCGCCGGAATCAAGAACACTGTCGGCAAGTTCTCCCATCAGCCCTGTTTTAGAGCCGCCGTAAACAAGCGAATGTCCGCTTGTTCCGATCCAGTTGCCAAGCTCTTTGACGGCTGTTCCGAGCGCGGGATCGTTCCCCGGTGACGCTCCGAGATATACGGTGATATTCATGTTTTGTTCCTTTCGTCTGTGACCATGAGAAAAACGGGCAATTCCATATGGAGACTGCCCGTTTTTTGATTATTTGTCCAGCGGCTTCATCGTCGGGAAAATAACTTGATTTATACAAAAACAGGACATAGACATTGCATTTTGTATGTTAGACATAACACAAACACAATATATTGTATTTTTTGACTTGCTGTTCGTTGACGGATATTTTGCGGATGTTGTGTCGCAATAAAAAAGCTTTTGCGCATTTTTTGGTACATTTTTTGGTACAACGCCCTTTTGCTGTAAAAACTTATGAAAGTTTTATTTTGCCCTGTAAACTCATGAATGCGTCTTGCTTAATTTTTGTAGTTAAATCTGTGTATACGTCAAGAGTTGTGTCAATACTGCTATGCCCCATGATTTCCTGTATTACTTTTAGATTAACCATATTACTTTCATTCTCGCACATTCTCGAGCAAAATGTATGCCGCAAATTGTGAACCGTGAAGTGTGGCAACAGAACAGGACTTCTGTGTTCTTTTTCGGCTCTCTTTATTTCCTCGGCATTATAATCTCTGCATATTCTTTCTATACCTCTGTTTATGCTGTGAGGACTGTAAACCGAGCCAAAACGATTTTTGAATATAAATCCGCTATAACCATCTATGACCGTCTGATTAAATCCCTCGAGTCGCTGATATTCGTATTCCTTTAATAGTACGCTTTTAACCTCGTCAAACATGGGTATTAAACGAATGCCCGCTGTTGTTTTCGGTGTGGTAATATGAAATTCACACTTGCCGTTGTCTTGCGGTCGATATATCAAATTATGATTGATAGATATTAGACTGTTTTCAAAGTCGCAATCCTCCCACCTCAATCCGATAATCTCGCCAACTCTGCAACCTGTACCGAGAAATAAAGTAAACAGAGGTATCCAATGACAATATGTTTTTGAATTAGCTAAAAAATCAATAAATACGCTCTGTTGCTCTACGGTTAAGGCTAACCGTTTCGGTTTACTCCAATCCCGTCTTGATTTAATTTCTAACATTACGCCCTGCGTTGGATTCTTACGAATTATATCATCTCGTACAGCCATATCAAATATGGGGTGTAGTATAGTGTTCACTACTTCCATACTGCTCGGTTTAAATCCTTTTTCATCTA
>JBJFHV010000070.1:0-3614 GCA_051894015.1 Acutalibacteraceae bacterium
TAATCGTCTCGGATAAATCATAGATACTGCCGTCAATCCGGACTCTGACAAAGCCTGCTTTCCGGATCCGGTCAAGCTCCTTGACATATTCTCCTTTGCGTCCTCTTACGATCGGCGCCAGAAGCCGGAACTTTGTCCTCTCGGGCAGTTCGCAGATTTTATCGACTACCTGGTCAACGGTCTGCGGCCGGATCTCCCGTCCGCAGACGGTACAGTGAGGAATCCCGACTCTTGCAAACAGTAATCTTAAATAATCGTAAATTTCGGTAATCGTGCCGACGGTGGAACGGGGATTTTTCGAGGTCGTTTTCTGGTCAATCGAAATTGCGGGAGACAGCCCGTCAATATAATCGACGTCGGGCTTGTCCATCTGACCTAAAAACTGTCTTGCATACGAGGAAAGCGATTCCACGTATCGTCTTTGTCCCTCAGCGTAAATGGTATCAAAAGCAAGAGATGACTTGCCCGAGCCGGAAAGACCCGTAAACACGATAAACTGATCCCTTGGGATCGTGATGTCAATATTTTTGAGATTGTGCTCTCTTGCCCCTTTTATAACAATATCTTTCTGTGGCATTCTTTTGCCTTTCAGCGCCGAAGCGCTTCCTTTCTGTTATTTATAGGATTTCAGTTTTTCTATCTTATCACGCAAAAACGCGGCGTGCTCGAATTCAAGCATCTTCGCCGCCTCACGCATTTCAGCGGTCAGCTGTCGGATCGTCTTTTCCCTGTCAAGCTTAGACATACGTTTAAATGAAGAGTCAATATCGGTTTCCGAAGCCGAAATTTCAAGCACTTCATGAACCTGCTTGACAATGGTCTTCGGCACGATGCCGTGTTCTTCATTATATTTTTGCTGAATTTCACGGCGGCGGTTCGTTTCGGTGATTGCCCTTTCCATTGACGGCGTGACACTGTCGGCGTACATAATGACTTCACCCTCGGCGTTTCTTGCCGCCCGGCCGATGGTCTGAACCAGCGACGTTTCAGAGCGTAAAAAGCCCTCTTTGTCAGCATCAAGAATCGCAACGAGTGATACCTCGGGAATATCAAGGCCTTCACGCAGAAGATTGATACCCACAAGCACGTCAAATTCACCCAGACGAAGCTCTCGGATAATTTTCATGCGCTCGATCGTGTCGATATCGTAATGCATATACCGCACCTTGATTCCGAGATCGTCGAGATAATCGGTCAGCGACTCCGCCATTTTCTTCGTCAGGGTCGTAATCAGCACACGTTCGTTTTTCTCGGTGCGCTTGTAGATTTCGCCGACGAGATCCTCCATCTGACCGTCGGTCGGTCTGACGGAGATCAGCGGATCGAGAAGTCCTGTCGGTCTGATGACTTGTTCAACAATCTGAACGCTCTTTTCCCGTTCAAACTCGCCGGGCGTTGCGCTTACGAATATTTTCTGCCCGACGATATCATAAAATTCATCGAACTTCAGCGGTCGGTTGTCAAACGCCGACGGCAGACGAAATCCGAATTCGACGAGGCTTTCCTTTCTTGCCCTGTCTCCGGCATACATGGCCCGGACCTGCGGCACGGTGACGTGCGATTCGTCAATAAAGAGAATAAAATCCTTCGGGAAATAGTGAAGAAGCGTAAACGGACAGCTTCCCGGTTCCCGTCCGGACATGACGCGCGAATAGTTTTCAATGCCCTTGCAAAACCCAGTTTCGCGAAGCATTTCAATATCGTAAAGCGTTCTTTGCCGGATGCGTTCCGCTTCAAGAAGCTTGCCCTGACTTGTAAATTCGGCGACACGCTTTTCCATTTCGTCATAGATTTCGGCAATCGCCCGATCAAGCTTTTCGGGCGACACGACATAGTGCGAAGCCGGATAAATCGCAACGTGCTGCAAAACCGACTTGATTTCGCCCGTCAGCGGATTGATTTCGCAGATGCGGTCCACCTCGTCGCCGAAAAACTCGATGCGGATTGCCGTATCGTTCGAATATACGGGGTAAACCTCAACAATGTCTCCCCTGACCCGGAACTTGTTACGGATAAAGTTGATGTCGTTTCTCTCGTACTGGATTTCGATCAGCTTCGAGATTAACTCATCACGGTTTTTCTCCATTCCCGGCCGTAACGAGATCACCATGCTGCGGTAATCAATCGGGTCACCAAGGGAGTAAATGCATGAAACACTTGCAACGATAATCACGTCCCGCCGTTCGGACAAAGCGGAGGTCGCCGAGTGGCGAAGCTTATCGATTTCATCGTTTACGGCGGAATCCTTTTCGATATAGGTGTCAGTGGTCGGGATATAGGCTTCGGGCTGATAATAGTCGTAATAAGACACAAAGTATTCGACGGCATTTTCGGGAAAAAATTCCCGGAACTCAGAGCAAAGCTGAGCGGCAAGTGTTTTATTGTGCGCTAAAACAAGCGTCGGCCGGTTGACCTTGGCAATAATATTCGCCATGGTAAAGGTCTTGCCTGAGCCGGTAACACCAAGCAGTGTCTGTTCCATATCGCCCCTGTCCAGTCCCTCGACAAGCTTATCAATCGCCTGCGGCTGGTCCCCTGTCGGACTGTAAGAAGAAACAAGCTTGAATTGATCCATACCGAAGCCTCCTTAAACAATTCGATCATATTGTATCACAGTTTTTTTGAAAGTAAAAGCCTTGAAAAACTGAAAATTATTACAGCTCATACGAACATTTGTTCCCGAGTATCATACCATATCTTTTTCAGTCCGTCAACAAAATACAGAAAATTTGTTCGAAAACAACGAAAAAAACCGAACCCCGGCAGGTTCGGTCATTCATCATCGTCAAAAATCGGATTCAGTCCGTAAAAAATATGGGCAAACTTCGGAACACTCACCATGGAGCAATGACCCGTCTGAGAAATAATGATATGGTCAAGCAGGCGTACTTTTAACATAGACAAAAACTCGTAAACCTGTTTGGTCGCGTTGATATCTGCCTGTGACGGAAGCGAAATCGAATTCGGATGATTGTGAACCAGAACAGCACTTGCCGCTTTCGTTTCAATCACCGCCGAAGCAATTGCACGAAGATTGATATTTGCACTTGCGATATCGCCCTCATCAATAAACCGGACACTGATCAGCTCATGATTACAATTAAAGCAGATCAGATACACCCTTTCGTTGGTTGTATCCATAAATCTCGGTTTGATAAAATTCACAATTTCTTCTGTTGTCTCAAGCGTCGGCTTTTCTTTCATCAGGTCGTCGGTATATCGTTTAAAAACCGGCAAAAGCATACTGAGTAAGCAGGCGGCATTTTCTGTCATACCCTTCACGTTTTTCAAATCTGTCCTGTCTGCCTTGAGCACGCCCGAAAAAGAGCCGAATTTTTCAATCAGGCTGTGGGCAATTTCGTTCGTGTCCTTATACGGGATTCCGAAAAACAACAGCATTTCGAGTACGTTATGGTCGGGCATACAGTCAAGACCGCCCTTGTAATAACGTTCTCTGACCTTTTGTCTGTGTCCCTCGTGGATATTTTTCTCTTTTTTTACGTTTTCATCCATATGAATTCTCCGAATAAAAAGCCGCTCCGACAAAGGAAGCGGCTTGACTAAAGCTTTGATCAGATGGAAATATCCATCGCCATCTTATACATATCAAGGTC
>JBJFHV010000071.1:0-3606 GCA_051894015.1 Acutalibacteraceae bacterium
ATTGAGAACGCAATCATTAAGAACAGCCGGAATTACAAAGCAAGAAATCTCAAGTCGCTTATCCTTCGTAAACTATGCAGAAATGGCGCGGCGGTAAGCCTTGCGAAAGAAACCGTTACGCTTGACCCGATGGATTTCATCAGCCGCCGCATTCTTGGCGAGAAGCCCGAAATGAGAGTCGATACCGCAATCGAGATTGCTCTCGAATACAAAGCCGGCGGTTTTTACGGCGACGCCGCCTCTATGTTGCTTGAAACAAAGTCTGATTATCCGCTTGTACATTTTCATCTTGCAGATTTATATGAGCTTCTCGGGGATAGGGAAAAAGCGAAAGTTCACCTTGAAAAAGGCGAGAATGCGGACAGATATCTTTGTTTTCCGCACCGGCTTGACGATATGCTTGTTCTTGAAAAGGCAATCGCAAACAGTGACAATAACGCCATGGCGAATTATTATCTCGGCTGTCTGTATTACGATAAAAAGCGGTATGACGATGCAATTTCCTGCTGGGAGAACACGATAAGCGGAAAGCCCGATTTCCCGACGGCGCACCGCAATCTTGCCCTTGCCTGTTACAACAAAAAAGGCGATGAAAAATCGGCTCTTCGGGAGCTTGAAACGGCATTTGATCTTGATAAAACTGACGCAAGAGTGCTTATGGAACTTGATCAATTATACAAAAAAACGCAGATGCCGCCGAAAGACCGCCTTGCATTTTTAGAAAAGTACATGAATCTTGTTAAATTCCGTGACGATTTATATACGGAATATGTAACGCTTCTCAACCTGAACGGACAGCACGAAAAAGCGCTTGACTGTCTGATGTCTCACTCCTTCCACCCATGGGAGGGCGGAGAAGGAAAAGCCCCGGCACAGTATATTGCCGCCTTGTGCGCTTTGGCAAATGAGGCACTTCAAAACGGAGTGCATGAAAAGGCCATTTCGCTTTTAGAACGCACATTCTCGTATCCGCATAATCTCGGTGAGGGTAAGCTCTACGGTGCGCAGGAAAATCTGCAAAACTACTTGCTGGGTGTGGCTTATGAAAAGCTGAATCATGCCGAAAAAGCGGAGGCGTATTATGAAAAAGCGTCCTCGGGTCTTTCCGAGTCGCAAAGCGCCATGTTTTATAACGATCAGCCGCCCGAAACAATTTTTTGTCAGGGACTTGCGATGCTGAAGCGCGGTAAAAAAGAGGAAGCGGATATCCGTTTTGACAAGCTGATTTCCTATGCGGACGAGCATATCCATGATACCGTGAAAATCGATTATTTTGCCGTGTCTTTGCCCGACTTTTTGGTTTTTGATGAGGACTTGAACAAGAAGAATCGTGTTCACTGCTTGTTTATGAAAGCCTTGGGACTGCTCGGAAAAGGGAAAGAAACAGAAGCAAACAAGAAATTCAGTCAAATTTTTTCTCTTGATAACGGACATTTTGCGTCAGATTTATATTTTAATATGTTCATGAAGTTCAATCCATTTAAAGAACCGAGGCACGACAAATGAAAACCTATGCCACATATTTCCAAAACGATGAAAAACAGCCGCTTTGCTACGGCGAAATCAATCTCATCAATCCGCCCCGTCAGAGACTTCGCAGCGAAGAAAAAAAGAGCGGAATCGAAGCCGTTCCCGTGTTCTGCGGCTTTTGCGGAACGGACTTTGAGCTGATGAAAATGGGAAGAGCGGGGAAACTCGGTTCCAAATTTCCTGAGGGTGAAAAGAGACTTATCAACGGTCATGAGGGCGTTGTGTGGGTGCCCTCGGAAAACCGCTTTGCCATCGTTTTAATCCGCGGCGGCGACAGCGCAGACCCGACACGCTTCACCGAGGACGAGACGTATTTTGAATACGGCTGTGACGGAGCTGACGGCATTTTCTGCGACAAGGGTTATTTCAACCCTGATATGCTGTTGCATCTGCCGTCAAAATACGAGGACTTAATGAAGCTTCCGCTGTCTTTGGCAAAAAAACTTGTGTTCTCCGACCCTTACGCCTGTGCTGTTTTTCAGCATGAAAGAATGTGTGACATCGGCGAAGCTCAGAATTTCCGGGTCGTCATGGCAAAAGAAAAATGCGACGAGCAAACCGCACGGAAAAAAGCCGTCGAAAGTACATTCAGCCGTGTTGTCATTTTCGGCTTGGGCACAACAGGGCTTTTCATCGGTGATCAGATCCGGAGAAATCACCCGGAAGCGAACATTCTTTTCGTCGCCCGAAGCGATGAAAACAGCATAAAAGCGCTGTTTGTAAAAAATGAACTGAACTGCGATTATCTTTCCTCCGGCGGCATGAGTGAAGAAGAAACGGCCGCCGCAATCAAGGGGAAAATCGGCGGAACGGCAACTGTATTTGTCGGCACAAGCGGTACGGAGGTCGAGCACCGGATCGCATTCCTGCACGGAGTTCTCGGCTGCAACGGTATCTACAACAGCTTTTCATTAGGTCCGAAAGTAACCTTTGACACCATGCCGTTCGGCTTTAAGAATCAGGTAATTCTCTCCTCTATCAATTTCACACAAAAGCACATGGAAACTGCCATTGAACTGCTTTGCAAGAGCAATTTTGACTGCCTTGTGGAGCTGATTGATAAGGACGAATTTACCGCCGATCCGATTGACGCTTACGAAAACAAAATCTATTCCAAGGGCGCGCCGCTGAAAACAGCGGTTATCTGGAATCGGGAATACATCGACACGGAGGCGTAAGAAATGAAAGCCATTGAAATAACAAAACCCGGTGAAATCAAAATTATTGAAAAAGATATGCCGAAGCCCGGAGACGGAGAAGCGCTTCTGAAAGTCCTGTACTGTGGCATCTGTGGTGCCGATGTTGCGTCCTATACGGGCAATCAGCCCTTTACGACTTATCCGAGAATCCCGGGTCATGAGTTTTCGGCGCAGATTGTCGAAATATCCAAAAACAACAAAGGACTGAAAGCAGGCGATATTGTCACCTGCAATCCGTATTTCAACTGCGGCGAATGTTACGCCTGCAAGCGCGGCATCGTCAACGCCTGTCACGACAATCAGACCATGGGTGTCCAGCGTGACGGCAGCTTTCAGGAGTATATCACGATGCCTGTCGAAAGAATCATTGACGGCAAAGGCTTATCGGCAAAAGAGCTTGCGCTCATCGAGCCGTTTTCGATCAGCTGTCACGCACTCTCCCGTGCCGAAGTAAAACCGGGCGACAATCTGCTGATTATGGGCGCCGGCCCCATCGGACTGTTCGCGCTGATAAGAGCCAAAGCCCTCGGCGCAAGAGTGCTGATTGCCGATATGCTCAGTAGCCGCCTTGCGCTTGCCAAGGAGTTCGGCGCAGATTACATTGTCAATGTCAAAGAGCAAAATTTACATGCCGAATGTTTGATTTTCACAAACAGCAACGGCTTTGATGTCTGCGTGGAGGCCTGCGGCGCACCGGAAACATTCCTTTCCTGTATCAATGAAGCGGCGCACGGTGCGAATATCATTTTAATCGGAAACGGCAAACGGGAAACGACCTTTGTTCATTCCGTCATTCTCAAAAAAGAACTGAACATTTTCGGCAGCCGCAACGCCTTTACCAAGGATTTTGAAACCCTCATTGACCTTGTGAAAAGCG
>JBJFHV010000072.1:0-3585 GCA_051894015.1 Acutalibacteraceae bacterium
GAAGTTAGTTTCTTCTACTTGGTATGTGCCCGCACGGCATTAGCGCAAAGGCAGAGATATAGAAGAAGTTAACGCAGAAGAGTACAGACTGACCAACGGATTCATAGAGCTTATTATACGACCGACGCAATCTATTGGACCGATCAAAACAAAAAATACGGCAAGCACAGCCTTTCGGTTCGTGCTTGCCGTAAATGCTTCCGATGATTGTTTTGAATTTCACATTAGCCCGCAGTACAACGGTCGGCGGGCAGGCTTTGTTTTTGCGAATGAATCTCTGCTTTTATTCTAAATATTCTCTAATTCCGTTGAACGAAAGGTGTCGGTATTAAAGAATTCATATAAGCTGATTCCGAAGCCGTCACACAGCATTTTTATTGTTACAATGCCGGGGTTTTTGCTTTTTCCGTAAAGAATATTTTTTATGGTTGACGGTGCAACGCCTGATTGGATTGCCAAAGCATGAATCGACATTTTATTTGCTTCAAGTAAAAATAAAATTCGATTCTTTGTGTCAATATATGTGTTCGTAATACCGCCCCCTTATTACAAGAAAATTATATAAATTACTCTTGACAAAAGTGGGCTATATATGATACTATTAGGCTATAAAAAGACCAAAAACGTCTCTGTGAAGATATTAAAAGGATCCAAACGAAAAAACACAGCTGAAGATAACTGATGTTTTCCTAAATTTCATCATAAAACGCACGGCAAGCGCAGCCTTTCGGTTTGCGCTTGCCGTGTGTTATTTTTAATGCCGGAGCATTTTGATCATCTTGATCTTTGCCTTTTTCGCCGAGGGCATCAGCTTGGCATAGGCAAAATATTTCGTCTTGTTGCCGATTAAAACATATTCGCCGATAAACTCGTGGAAATCAGCGGAAAAGCTCTTTTTGAAGTCGTAAATTCCTTTGAAGTTGTCGAGTGCTTCAAGCGGCGCCAACGTGCCGTCCTCTTCAAGCGACGCTTCCTTGACCTTGATGTAGCCGAGGTCGTGAACCTTCAGACCTCTGTTGATGCTTTCCTGAAGTCTGAGGTAGTTTAAATAATGGCTTGAACGGGTGTTGTTGCGGATGACGTTTCTTGTTCCGCCGAACAGACAGCTGCCCATGCCCGAATAATAGATTGAAAGTCCGCCGGCGACGCAGATGCGGTTGTCTTTGGTGAATTCTTCGGCTTCCGCCATGCGTTTTTCAAAATGCTCGGTCTGCTTGTCCACGCTTGAAATGATTTCGTTAAGCTGTCTTGCCTTTTTCTCGTGAGCACCGTCAAGCTGAGACATGGCTTCCGCTTTTTTGGCGAGTCTTTCGTTCTGAAGCTTGCGGTCAAGCTCCTTGTCGTAGTAAACAAGCTTCAGGTCGCTGTAACCGTCGAATTCACGAAGAAGCTTTGTGCAGTAATCGCCGTTTCGCTCGACAAAGTTGTCTCTTTCGGACGTGTCACGCATAACACCCATGAAGTCCTCGATGATCGACGGGTCGTTTTCAATGTCTTTGTAGGTGAAGGTCTTGGCTTCAAGTCCTCTTTGCGTGCCGAGACGGATGCTGTACCGTACACCCTTGTCGCACTTTTTGAGTATTTTTTCGGCCGTCAGCTTTTCGCCGTTTTCGACAAGCGGAATGAAAAGCTGTACCGGCTGTTTGTAGGTGTAGTCGTCAATGCTTGTGTTCAGAACATAGCCCAGAGAGGTCAGTGTCTTGTGCATTTCGTGTCCGAACGGCTGTTCCTCGCGGTTGATGCGAAGCGAAACCGGCGGATCCATAATAAAGGCCGTGACCGAGTTTTTCTTGATTTCGGCTTTCATAAACTCGGTGAAGTCTCTTAATAACCCGGTGTTTTTGTAGTCACAGACTGCTCCGCCCGAGCCGTACCAGATTTTACCCGCCGCCGGAAGATTTCTTTCCATCACGAGTACGGCAAGGACCCTGTTTCCGCTTTCGTCGAAGCCGCAGTAATAACGGCATTTCCAGGTGGTTTTTACCTTTTCCCAGCGGGAGCACTGAATGTACCAGCCGCCGTTTTCTTCGATGAATTCGTCGTATGCCTTGAGATCCTTTTCTTCTTTGAATGTATACATAATCGTTCCCTCACTTGTTAAGCGCTTTTATGATTTCTTCCCTTTCGCTGAACGGGACCTTTTCGCCTTTGATCTTCATGAACTGCTCGTGACCCTTGCCGGCAAAAATAAAGATGTCGTGCGGTTCGGCGATGCTGACCGCGTATTCGATTGCCTTGGCACGGTCGGCGATTTTGACGTATTTTCCGCCCGACTCTTCCACGGCGGCGGCGATGTCGTCCATGATCTTTTCGGGATCTTCAAAATCAGGGTCGTCCGAAGTAATGATTGTAAAGTCGCACATTTTGCCCGAAACTAAGCCGAGCTCACGGCGGCGGATTTCCGTTCTTCCGCCGACAGAACCGTAAAGGGCAATGATGCGGTTGTGCTTGTAGGCCCTTGCGGTTTCGATGATGCTCATCAGGCTGACGCCGTTGTGGGCATAGTCGATGATGATGCTGAAATCCCGTCCTGTGTCAACAACTTCGCCTCTGCCCTTGACGAAAACGTGAGCAAGGCTGTCGCCGAGATCGGTATTTTTGACGCCCATGATTTCGGCGGCGGCAACGGCGGCAAGCGCATTCATGGCGTTGATGTCGCCGGGCAGGCTGATCAGGTCATGGTATGTATTTTCCTTATATATATAGGAAAACTTTACTGCAAGAATATTGGAAACCTTGACCTTTTCGGTTCCGGTCAGCCTGTAGTCGGCTTTTTCTCCGTAACCGTAGGAAAGGACTCTTCCGTCAAAGCCGGCGAGCATTTGGGCGGAATATTCATCGTCAAGGTTGACGATTGCGTTTTCACACATCGGGAAAAGCTGTTTTTTCCAATAGGCGTATTCCTCGAAGCTTTCGTGCTCGTTTGTGCCGATATGGTCGGGGTAAAGATTGGTAAAAATACCGATCCTGAACGTTGTTCCGTCAACTCTGTGCGCCTTGAGTCCGAGTGACGAAACCTCAACCGCACACGCTTTGCAGCCGGCGTCCGCCATGATCCGGAACATCTTCTGAAGCTCATAGCTTTCGGGTGTTGTGTTGACGGTCGGTAAGGTGACATCGGCATATCCTGCGCCGACGGTGCCGATGATGCCGGTCATGATGCCGGCTTGGTCGAGAACCTGTTTGATAATGTGGGCGACGGTGGTTTTGCCCTTGGTTCCCGTGATGCCGATGACGGCGATTTCTCTTGACGGGTTTTCAAAAAGATTGCACGACGCTTTGGCAAGTGCCGCTCTTGTGTCGTCACAGATAATCACCTGTGCGTCATCGGGCAGCTCGATTTCCTTTTCGCAAAGGAAAACACGGCAGCCGTTGTCGTACGCACTTTTGGCGAACAGATGACCGTCGGCTCTTACGCCCGAAAGGCAGACAAACATAAAACCGGGCTTCGCTTTTCTGGAATCGTAAGCAATATCAGTGATTTCGGTCTCGCCGTCATATTGCCCCCGAACGTCAATACCGTTTAAAATTTGTTGAAGCTTCATTGTGATTCTCCTCAATCGGTTTCTTGCTCCTGCTTCATCA
>JBJFHV010000073.1:0-3578 GCA_051894015.1 Acutalibacteraceae bacterium
CTAATTTCGGAGAAAGAGCGTTCACGGCATACGTTCCGACAAGAAAGAGGAGCGACAGAACCATGACCTGCGGGCTGGTCGCGGAAAAGCCGAAAAGCGCGCCGAAATACCGTCCCGAAAGCCACATCAGTGCGCAGCCAATGGTCGGACTGTAAACCGTCGCCATGAACCAGCCGACGATATACGCATATTTCGGTCCGACGATCGCTTCGGCATAATCGACAATGCCGTTGACTTTTTCATATTTGGTTCCCATGACCGCAAAAGTATAAGCGCATACAACCATAATCAGACCGCCGATAATCCATGAAAGGATAGCCGTCGGCAGATTGCCGCTTGTGACGGTAAGGATTTTTTCGGCCTTAAAAAACACACCGCTTCCGACAACAATTCCGATAACCATGGCAATTGCGGTGGGCAACCCGTACCGTTTTTCAAGTTTTGCTGACATAAATTACCTCCTGTTAAATTGTTATTCCGCTTTAATTATATCATAATTAAATGAACGCTTTCAATTAAGAAATTTTAAACAGTTTTATCAGACACTTTTGCCTTATTTGGTGATAAACGCCTATTGACTAATCAGAGAAATAAGTTTAGAATTCTAAATCAAATGTTGATTTTCAGGGGTGTATGTTATGAAACAGAAAAGAATAAAAGAAATGTGTCTGACGGCTGTTTTTGCCGCAATCATTTGTATTGCCGCTCCGTTTTCAATCAATATCGGTTCATTGGTTCCGATATCGCTTGCGACTCTTGCCGTTTATATCGTTGCCGGTATGCTTGACGTGAAATGTTCTTTTTCGGCCGTTGCGGTATATATCCTTCTCGGTGCGGTCGGACTTCCTGTATTTTCGGGCTTTTCCGGCGGCGTACAAAAGCTTTTCGGCGTAACCGGCGGATACATAATCGGTTATCTCGCGCTGGCAGTTATTGTTTCGCTTATGACGGGTAAAATTCATAAAAAATATATCTATCCGGTTTCCATGATTCTGGGCACTGTTATACTTTATCTGATCGGTACGGTGTGGTTTATTGCCGAAACAAAAACTGCGGTCGGTGCGGCTTTGATGAGCTGCGTGGTTCCGTTCATTCCGGGAGACTTGGTGAAAATTGCCGCAGCAAGCGTCCTGTGCATCAATCTTAAGCCGAGACTTGAAAATTTTATGTCGAGGAAACAAATGTGACGGAAAAATAAAATTTTTTAATGTTTCTTACTTTCAGTTGACAACTTGTGCCAATAATGCTAAACTGTATTTGTAAATTTATTGTTAACGGTAAAGGAGAATTACTTATGAAAAAGTTTATAGCATTGCTTTTGTCACTTGTTATGATTCTTTCTTCGTTTGCTGTTTCGGTATCTGCCGAGAGCGGAAGCATCGGAGATCTTGTCGGTGATATAAATTTTGAAGAAGCACTGAAGAATTTTAACGCCGACGGTATGGAACTTCCCGAAGATTATCTTGATGAAAATTATCAATATGATATGGAGGCTTTGCTTCAAAGCGGCGCTCTTGATAATCTGAATCTTTTCGGACTTTCTGTTGATTTCCTCTATAACAGTTCCGATGAGCTGTTCTGGGCGACCCTGAGCGTGAAGAAAAACGATCTGGCTATCGCAAGAGGTAACCTCAATATGTACCTGATGAGAGTACTCAAGAATCATTTTGGCGACGATAAGCTTTACACGGCGAAGAATGCCGAAACGCTGATCAATTTTATCGGCCATCTGATCAACGAGGACTTCACCGATACAAAGGTTATCTTCAACAGTGAGCCGGTATCCGAATCTGTTTTCTATAAAACCGTTGCCGATTACAGCGGACTTGATGTTGTCATTCAGCATAACTGGTGTGACAACCCCAACATGAACTTCAAGCCGCTCATTTATGCTTTGGGCGTCAATTTCAACGATCTTCTTGAAAGAGACTTCAAAGACGGTCAGGTGCTTGCCGAAACGATCGTTAAAACCGTCATCACCCGTAATCTTCAGACCGGTCCGGTCAATTACATTCTTGACCTTGTTGCGGCCATGTCAAGAACATACGGAATGTGTATGGTTGAACCGCTCAAGGCGCTTTTGAAGAGCAAGATAACAAGAGGCGTTATCACAGAAGAGGAACTGTCCTCTATGCGCGGACTTCTTAACCTTCTTTTCAACAATAACAATCCGGACGACACTTCCCGTCTTCAGTTTATCACACCGCCCACATACAGATTTGCGATTGCCAAGGATCAGACGGAAGTTTTCCTTTACCTGCTTATTTATCTTAACCTTGTCGGAAGATATAAATCCAATCCGCAGGTTGTTTCCGGTTATAAAACCGCTATTTCCGAGAACACAATTCTCACCGATACGGAAAAAGACAGAATCAGTTCCGTCATTGACGGTGTATTCCTTGGTGACCTTTCGGGTATTGTTGCGATGATGAGTGATCTTACCGTTGAAAACATTGAAGAAGGAAAGAACGATTTATGGACGAATTTTGTTAATTTCCTTTCGAACATGATCAAGAATTTTATCGGACTTTTCGATAAAATCTATCAATCACTGATCAACTTCGGAAAAGCGTAAGGTATATCTTTGGATTTTACGGTTAAGATATATTTGCCCGAACGGTTTCGGCTGTTCGGGCAATAATTTTTCGGAGGTAATACGGATGAACTCTAAAAATGAAGCGAACAGAAGTATCGGCTGTACCGTTGACAAATGTATGTATCATTGTCACGAGTCGAATAACTGCACACTCGACAAAGTAATGATCGGAACGCATGAAAGCAATCCGACTCAGTGTCAGTGCGTAGACTGTGAGTCTTTTGTTCCCGGCAACTGATTAAAAATCCAAAGAAAAATGTGTCAATAGTCCTGCTGCGGCGGGATTATTGACACGTCATTTTCTCTATAGCATGGAGGTGCGCTGATGAAAATTGCCGGCGTTGTTTGCGAATATAATCCGATGCATAACGGACACGTTTATCATCTTAAAAAGACAAGAGAAGCCGGAGCGACCCACATTGTCTGCGCATTAAGCTCTGATTTTGTTCAAAGAGGCGAGTGCGCTTATCTCGATAAATTTACGAGAGCGGATATCGCCGTTCATTGCGGAGCCGATCTTGTGGTGGAAATACCCGTTATATGGTCGTCAAGCGCCGCAGAAAGCTATGCGTTGGGTGCGGTGTCGATCCTCGACAGCCTCGGCTGCGATTTCTTGTCATTCGGCGCGGAAACGGACGACAAAAAGCTTCTCTCGGATTGTGCCGGAATCATGGAAAATGAAGCGGCAAACGAGCGGATCCGCCGCTATTTGTCTCAGGGAAACAGCTATCCGGCCGCAGTTTCAAAAGCCGCTGAAAACATATTCGGTCAGGAATCCGCCGCGGTTTTTTCTTCCCCGAACAGCACGCTTGCGCTTGAATACATACGGACACTCCAAAAAATCGCAAGCCAAATGGATTTTCTTCCTGTAAGGCGTTTCGGAGCGGCACACGACAGCGAAAAATCCGACGGAATTACGGCGAGCGCATCGCTTTTACGCTCACTGGAAGAATTTGAATCGCTGAAACGGTTTATGCCGTTT
>JBJFHV010000074.1:0-3555 GCA_051894015.1 Acutalibacteraceae bacterium
CGGAATCGCAATCTCTCTTCGAATATGGCGAAGAATCCCGTTCCCGGTGTTGACACTCTTGATTTTGGAAAATCGCATGATCGCATAACCCATTCTTTCCACTCCTTTTTTCGCTGATTTTGCCGGGGAACTCCCGGCAATTAAATGATGTCATTTCGTGTAGGTTCACAACCGAAAAAAAGAAGTGTAACCCACTACACTTTTGCCTTCCGTCAAAAGAGTGGGCTCTGCGAGGCTTTGCAAAATCTGTTCAAGGATACAAGCTGTTTAGGCTGAAAGGCCCCTACCTTACCGGTTCAATTTTCGTTTTATCAAAGTTCAATTTACTCCACCGAAAAATCTTGATTATTTTCACGGCACAGTCTATAATATCTGTATCCGTAATGTTAGTAGATTTTAATATACACATGAGGTGCTCTATGAAAAAAGATGATCGCAAAATTGCAATATATGCAAGAAAATCAAAATTCACCGGCAAGGGAGAAAGTATCAACAATCAGATCGAAGCATGCAAACTGAAAATAAGAATCATCAATCCTGAAATATCTAATGATGACTTGCTGATCTATTCTGACGAAGGCTTTTCCGGCGGCAATACAAACCGCCCCGGCTTTCAGTCAATGATGAATGATGTCATAAGCGGAAAAATCAGGGAAGTATATTCCTATAAGCTTGACCGTATTTCACGTTCTGTTTCAGACTTCGCCATCATGTATAAAGAATTCGAAAGAATGGATGTGAATTACTATTCCGCCACCGAAAGCTATGAGACGAAAACACCATCAGGTAAGGCAATGATGGGAATCTCAACAGTCTTTGCCCAACTGGAGCGAGAAACAATCGCTGAGCGAATCCGTGACAATATGTATGCCCTTGCTAAAACAGGACGCTGGCTCGGCGGAATCAGCCCGACAGGGTATACAAGCGTTCCGGTAAGCAAAGTCACAGTTGACGAAAAAATCAAAACTGCATATAAGCTTGATATCGTGAAAAAAGAAGCGGATATTGTCAAGCTGATATATACAAAATTTTTAGAGTTTCGCTCACTGACACAGACAGAAACTTTCTTAATAAAACGTGGTATTAAAACGAAAAACAATAAAGATTTTACAAGATTTACCATTCGTGAGATTCTCACCAATCCGGTTTATGTTGAAGCCGACAAAAATATCTATGACTACTTTAAGACATTAGGTTGTGAAATATATTCAGCTGAATCGGATTTTAACGGAAAGCACGGTGTAATGGCGTATAACAAAACGATTCAAAAAAGCGGAGAATCAAACAAAAAAAGAGACTACGGCGAATGGATAATTGCCGTAGGAAAACACACACCACTTATCAAAAGCGATAAGTGGCTCGAAGTGCAGAATTTAATTATGCAAAACAAAAACAAATCTTTCCGCAAACCGAAAAGTTCAATCGCCCTACTCTCCGGACTTCTTCACTGCAGTGACTGCGGTGCATTTATGCGTCCCAAGCAGACAAAAAGGCTCTCACCGGATGGTGAATGCAGTTTTAGTTACCGTTGTGAAATGAAAGACAAAAGCCGGGGAACCCTTTGCCGGATAAAGAATCCAAACGGAAATGAGCTTGACAAACTTGTATGCGAAACCGTTCTTCAAAATTCAGAAGATAACAGCGAGTTTTTACGGCTACTCTCCTCTGTTTCTAAAGATATTGTCGGCAACACCGAAGAGTTTGAAGGTGAAAAGCAGGAAATTGAGAAACGAATTGCAGAAATTGATTCACAGATCGAAAATATCAAAGACTCCATTGGTATGACTGCAATGCCGGAAGTAAGAGTTACCCTTGTCAAAAGCATTGAAAAGTTTCAGGAAGAAAAGAATCAGCTGCTTCAACGGCTGAATAATCTGAACAAGTTAATCAACAAAAGCGGCGTAAGCCAGACCGATATTGAAGTGATATCCAGAACACTCAAGACTTTTGCCGAAAGCTTTCAAACGCTTTCTACCGAAGAAAAACGAAGCATTTTAAGGATCCTCATCCGGCGTATTGACTGGGACGGAGAAAACGTACACATCCATTTCTTCGGTGACGGCACATTAGATGAATCAGACGTTCCGCAGTGTGTGTATAGCAAATGAGATACTGATGTATTTCCGCGCCAAGAAAAAAGATTCGGCAACCGTAAGCTTCGAAGATCCGATCGACATTGACAGCGAAGGAAATCCGCTGACACTGATGGATATTGTTTTCAAGGACAACACCATTATCGAAGATATCGAGCTTTCAAAAAACACGAAAAAGCTCTATGAGCTTATTGACGAAATCTGGGACGAAAGAGAAAAAAGTATTATCATTCTGCGTTACGGCCTTTACGGAACACGTCCTATGACGCAGCGGGAGATTGCCGACAAAATGAACATATCCCGGTCTTATGTTTCAAGGATTGAAAAGAAGGTCATTGCAAAACTTCGCAAGGAGTTCAAATAAATACATACCAAAAATTCAGCTCGGTTCGGGTGTCCTGTGTTCCTGAACCGAGCTTTTTATAAATTGATCTGAACCGATATTTAAGTATGATTTTGTGAATGATAATTATTGGGACTGTTGCTTATATTAAGCGGATTGATAGTCCCGTCGACCGGATTCCTGTTTCCGTTAACAGGACTTCCGACATTTTTCGGTTTGAACCAGCAAACAGGCAAGCCGAAAGCATCTGTTTTATATTTTCCGAAAATAATAAGAATCTGTTCTTTGACTAAATAGAACATACTTGCGATCGTTTTGAATAAAGCCGAAATACCGCGCGAATTATCAATGTGGCCGTATGTTACCGTATTGTTCAACGAATCGGTAATACCGTCGTGAAGCATAGAGTTACCCATCATTGTGGCCGCCCCGACAGTAAGCTCAGCCATTTCCTTGACACCGAACTTGTACTTCGCACGAACTTCATCGGCTTGCTGATAAAAACCAAGCCATTCAAGATGACTTCCTCTGTCTGCGCCGATCCAGGCCTTCAACCATAACGTCCATCTTGACCGCCAACCCTTTTGAAGTGCTTCATTTTTAACCTTATCTCTGCGTTGAATTTCTCTTAAAGTTTTCTTAACGGATGAATTCATTTTTCTTACCCCTTTTTTACACCGACGAGGATTACTACTAACAGCAGCGACTCCCTCGCACCTTACGGTGCTTTTTTTAAAAATTATAGCACTCTTTTTGATACTTGTCAACACCATTTGGTGTTTTTTGATAAATTATGTACTAAAGAGGTGATTCTATGGGAAAGTACGAACGAATCAGAGATCTCAGAGAAGACAGAGATCTGACACAAAAGCAGCTTGCAGAAAGTCTTTATATTCAACTTACACAATATCGAAGATATGAGACCGGTGAAAGAGAAATTCCGCTGGAATTGGCAATTTCTCTTTCTAAATTCTATCACGTACCGATCGACTATATTGCCGGGATCTCTGATAAAATCAGCACTTCTGAAACTGCTTTAACAGCAGAGGAGTTTGAGCTTATAAAAATATTCAGAAAATTATCCTGCGAAGACAAACGCCGAATTATGGAAATTTGTAA
>JBJFHV010000075.1:0-3550 GCA_051894015.1 Acutalibacteraceae bacterium
AAGCTTCAAAAGCTCTTCCCGACTCATTTCCGGGTCAAGAAGCAGCATGACCGCATCGCTGACACAGCCGAAAGCCAATCTCCTGTATCCGGCCGCAACTTCCGGTGTACAGGTTTTGTTTTCACCGTCAAGCTTTTTGATATAATCAGAGACTTCCTTTTTTCTTAGAAGCCTGAGTGCCTTTCGGGAATTATTTCCGTAGCCGCTTTTTATCGCTGCTTCTTTTGCGTTTCGGTCAAGGTGATAATAAAGACAAAACAGTCTTTCTTTTGCCGTTAATTCGTTTGACAAATTCTTCTCCTTTCCTTTCGGTTTCATTTTCTCCCGATGAGAGCGATTTTCGCCGCATCGAAAACACGCTCTTCACTATTTCCTTCAAAAAACAAAAAAATCCCGCAAAAAGCGGGACATATCAGAAAAAATTCAGCAAATCTATGAAATATTTATTGTTTTTACAAAAAACGAAGAAGATTTGCCTTAACATAAAAACACAGGGTGCAGGAAAAACTGCACCCTGTGTAAATTTTTCAAGATCAGAACATCTTGGTCTTGGCCGTTACGGAAGCGGAATTATCACCATAAACCGGTTTCTTGGAAACGGTCTTGTATGCTGCTACATAATAGGTGTAGGAGGTGTATCTCGAAAGCTTCTTATCCGTGTAGGTGTTGGTCTTAACATCGGCAACCTTAACCCACTTGCTGCCGTTCTTTCTGTAAACGGTATATCCGCTTGCTCCGGAAACCTTAGTCCATGTAAGCGTGACGGAATCCTTTGTAACGCTCGAAGCCTTAAGTCCGGTTACCTTGGCAACGTTTGTTGCAGCGGTAACGGTCGCTGAATACGGACCTGCGGCATAGATGCCGGCTGTCTTCTTAAGAGCCTGAACCTTGATATAATACTTGGTATTGGCTGTAAGCTTCGTGAGAGTTACGCTTGTCTTGGTGGCGGTAACGCTCTTCCAGCTCTTGTTGTTGGTTGAGTAATAAACCTTGTATGCGGTTGCGCCGGTAACGGCTTTCCACGAAACGGTAAGAGTTGAAGATGTCGGCTTTGCAACTGCTACCTTCGACGAATAGGTCGGAGCGGTAGAAACCTTGACGGCAGAGTAGTTACCAAATACATATTTTGAGCCTGACTTGTAATAAGCTCTTACTCTGAAGTTATAATCTGTGTTTGTCTTAAGCTTCGATACGGTGTAAGAGGTTGCGGTTGTGTTCTTGACAACTACCCATTTTGAACCGTTGTACTGCTCAAGTGAATAGCCGGCAGCACCGGCAACCTTTGTCCAGGCAACCTTGATGGCGTTGTAAGTAGAAGCAGAAGCGGAAATCTTCGGCGTACCGATGAGGGTTGTGACCTTGATATACGATGACGGATCACCGTAAACGGTACCGCTTGTGCCCTTCTTGTAAGCCTTTACGCGGAAGCTGTAAGCAGTTTTTGCACTCAGACCGCTGACTACATAGGAAGTGGTGGTGACAGTCTTAACGGTTCCCCATTTGCCGCTGCCGAGATATTTTTCAACGACATAACCGGTTGCGCCGGTAACGGCTTTCCATGTCAGCTTAACTGAAGTGTCAGTGATGGAAGAAGCAGTCGGAGCCGAAGCCTTTGCGGGATTCGTAAGAACGTATACGGAAGTGTAAGCACTTCTCTGTGAGCCCTGGATTGCTCTGACGGAATACTTGTACTCCGTTGCGGAGGCAAGACCGGTCAGTTTGCAGGAGGTGGTGGTTGCCTTGATGACATCCTTGCCGCAAACAACCTGATAATAGGTTGCACCGGGAACGGCATCCCAGGTGAGAACCGCACTGTTAGTCGTGACAGAGGAAGCCTTGAGGTTCTTAACGTTGTCAAGAACGATCTTATAAGTTATTTCGGCTTCTGTCGTGACGTAACCGTAGAAATTGAGCTTCGCAGTTACTGTGCTGCCGCTGTCGTAGTTGTCAGCGGTGATGGAAACGACGTCGTAGTCTCTGCCGAGCTTGAGAGCATATGATTTGCCGTCAAGAACTGCTTTGGCGGTAAGGGGAAGAACGGTTTCACCGCCGAGGCATATCTGCGAATCAACGGAGAAGCTTGAAGTACCGACAGGCTGACCGATGACCAGTGCACCGATATAAGCGATTGCGGGAACGAGAGAAGCTCTCTTGCTGTTAAGAGAAGCAAGAAGATTCTTGATCATAGTTTCAAGGTTCTTGTTGGTGATTGCGTCGTCAATCGGTTTGGTTGAAGCGGTATTGCGCTTAACAAGGATATCCTTGCCGAATAAGCCGCTGAGAAGATTATAGACAGCGTCATATCCAACGGCGGATACCTTCTGAGTACCGAAGTCGCTGAGGAATCTTGTAACGGTGATATCCACGACTTTTGCAAGATCAAGAGAGAAGACAGCTTCGAGAATACCGTCTTTCAGGAAAGCCTTTGTGGAATAGTCGTAATCTTTGTCAAGATTGTCGAAGAGTTTGGTTTTTGCGATCAGTTCGTCAAGCTTTGCGAATACGTCCTTATCCTTGGTGGTGCTCATATTGAGAACCTTTGCAAAGCCCTTGTCATAAAGGAATACGTTGACAATGTCATTGAGGACAGTCCATACGTCTTTGCCTGCACCGGCATCATAAGGAAGAACAACATACTTGCCGACATAATAAGTAAGGATATCGCCGACAATATTTTCATATGTTGCTTTTGAACTTGAAGTAACGGTGATATTGTTGATTTTTGCGGTGTTGCGAAGAACAACAACGGCAACCTGCTTAAGATCCTTGCACGAATCAATGCCTTCAATATAGGCATCCATGCTTTCGGACTCGATGTTTGCAAGGATGTATTTAACTACGGCAAAAGCAACAGCTTCGGAATCGGAAGTATCAATTCCGTCAGTGATGCCGAGAGCCTTGGCAACATAGAGATAAAGAGCATTGAGGTTTGCGCCGAGCTTGCTTGCGTCGCCGTTTACCCATTTGCCGGCGTAGCCGGGGAAGAACTGAACGGCCATGTAGCCGATAATATTGTTGATCTGAGAAGTAAATGATTTGCTTTCGTCAAACGGAATGTTTGTATCAATCGTCGGACCGTTGAGGTTCATGATTTCGCCGAGCTTCTTGAGAGCCTCGTTATCGCTTGTTGACCAGTCAACATTGATGTTTGCAATAAGCTTAACAAGGTAGTTGTCCCATGAAATCTTGAAAGCAGACTTGAGAAGTGCGTCGAAAGTGGTGTTTCCGTCCATTGTGAAGCCGGGAAGAAGATCCTTGCCGATCAGATCGGAAATCATGTCTTCATAAATCAAGGCGTCGATGCCCTTAGCCTGAACCTTGGCAAGCGCGTCTTTATAAGCCTGGCTGTTGGTGTCGGGATATACCGCCTGAACGAGCATATCCTGAATCATCGGATAGAAGCCGCCTTTGGGGAACAGTTCGTTGATGTCGACATCGAGTGATTTCAGAACGTCGCCGAGTGTACCGAGATCGATCTCACCGTCTACAAGGCCGGCGATGATGTGAGCGTTGTCAGCAATAAAAGTGATGAATTTATCAATAATTGCTA
>JBJFHV010000076.1:0-3543 GCA_051894015.1 Acutalibacteraceae bacterium
AAAGTACGGATATTTTTTCCTGCGCCGATGAAACAACCCTGGAAACGGTTCTGACCGAATCGGATTTCGAAAAGGTGCAATATAAAAAAGGCGAAGTGATCTATTCGAGCGAAGTTTTTCACGATTGTATCGGGATTATCCTCAGCGGAAAGGCGTCTGTCCGGAAAAAGGACTCGGATATCATCGTAAGCCGCCTTTCGGACGGGGAGATTTTCGGTGCGGCGGCGCTGTTTTTGTCAAACGAATATTTTATCAACGAGATCACCGCACAGGTGAAAACCGAGGTGGTCTATATTGCGAAAGCGGCGATCAGACAGCTGCTCGGTCTTGACTTTGAGTTTTCGCTCGGGTTTATCCGATATTTAAGCGAAAGAATATTTTTTCTGAATAAACGCATAGTAAGTTTTACGGGAGGCAGTGCGGAAAGCCGGACGGCACGGTATCTGCTTTCCGGTTTCGGAGACTACCGTATTTTTGAGCTTGACCGCCCGATGAGCCAGCTTGCCGTGTCGCTCGATATCGGCAGAGCCTCGCTTTACAGAGCCTTTGACAGCCTTTGCGAAAGCGGCGCCATCGAAAGGAACGGAAAGCTCGTACGACTTGTCAACAAAGAGAAGCTTCTCTCTTTCATTGAATAAATATTTTTGAAAGGAAAATCAAAATGAAAAAAATCAAATCCGTTCTGGCTGTGCTGTTAGCCGCCGTTATGCTGCTTACGCTTGCGGCCTGCACAGGAAACAAAGACACTCAGACTCAGACCACAACATCCGCTCCCGAGGCAACAACCGAAGCCGTTCCCGAATCGGAACAGATTAAGGTTGCCGCCATCAAGGGCCCGACCGGCATGGGTATGGTGAAGCTTTTTGACGATAATCACTACAAGTTTACCCTGACCGGTGATCCGACGGAAATTGTGTCGCTCATTTCAACCGGTGCGGTTGATATTGCCGCGTGTCCCTTGAATCTTGCCGCAAATCTTTATAAAAAGACCGGCGGAAAAATTCAGATGCTCGGACTCAATACCCTCGGCGTGCTTTATGTCGTCACGAACGGCGTTACGGTGAATTCTTTAAAAGACCTCAGCGGTAAGACTGTCTATCTGACGGGACAGGGCGCAACACCCGAATTTATTGTGAACGATCTTCTTGCGAAAAACGATCTGACAAACGATGTTAAGCTTGAATATCTCAGCGAACACAGCGAGCTTGTTGCCAAAATGGCTTCCGGCGGTGTTCAGGTTGCGATTCTTCCCGAGCCGTATGTATCTGTTGCCGGTTCAAAGACAGAACTGAAGGACATGAGCGTTGCGCTCAACCTTACCGAAGAATGGGATAAGGTTAATCCCGACGCGCCTCTTGCCATGGGCTGTGTGATCGCAAGAAGTGAGTTCATTGAAAAGAATCCGGATGCTGTGAAGAAATTCATCGAAGACAATAAGGCTTCTGTCGAATATGTGAATGTCAATCCCGTTGAAGCGGCGGAAAAAATCGTATCGAACGGTATCCTTGACCAAGGTGCTTTCAGCGTTTCCGAGGATCTTTCGGGAAACAAGCTTGAAAAAGCAAAGCAGGAGAAGGCCGCCGAGGTTATCACCCGCTGCAACATTGTATTCATCGACGGTGAGCAGATGAAGACCACCGCCAATGCCAACTATAAGGTTTACTTTGACGCTGACAAGACTTCGATCGGCGGAGAAATGCCGGCTGACGCCCTTTACTATGTTGCAAAGTAAAAAGACAAAAGGAATCAAAAAAGTTCTGATAAAGCTTGCCGTACTCCTGATCTGGCTTGGAGTATGGCAAGCCGCTTTTCTTGCCGTCGGTCAGAAGATTTTGTTTGCTTCACCGCTTCAGGTTGCCGAACGGGTTTTCGTGCTTGTTTTACAGCCTGACTTCTGGCAAAGTGTCGGACTTTCGTTTTTGCGCATTTCGGCAGGTTATATTTTAGGCGTGTTTCTCGGTGTGCTTCTTGCCGCCGTGACAAGTACGTCCGGGTTTTTACGCTCGCTTTTTGAGCCTGTTCTGACGCTGGCAAGGTCAACTCCGGTCGCTTCGTTTATCATATTGGCTCTTGTGTGGCTCCGGAAGGACTATGTTCCGATTTTTATCGTCTTTCTGATTGTCCTTCCCATCATCTGGGCGAATGTCCGTCAGGGAATTGAGCAGACGGATTCTTCTTATCTTGAGGTCGCAAAGGTTTTCCGCTTCGGTTTCCGGAAAAAGCTCAAAACGGTATATCTTCCGTGCGTGCTGCCTTATTTGCCGCAGGCTGTACAACGGCTCTTGGTATGGCATGGAAATCGGGTGTTGCGGCGGAGGTTCTTGCGATGCCGGTCAGGTCGATCGGCTACAATCTTTACCGCTCCAAAATCAACATAGAAACCGCCGACCTTTTTGCGTGGACGGCGGTGGTGATTATACTGAGTGTGATTTTAGAAAAGGTTATCACTTTTCTTCTCGGCAAAATAAAGGAGGGCAAAAGCAATGCTGAACGTCAATAAGCTTTCCTTTTCGTTCGATGACGGTGAAAAAGTGGTCAGCAACTTGTCCTTTACTGCCGGAAAAGGGGAGCGCATCTGCCTTTCGGCACCCTCGGGGGAAGGAAAGACGACCGTCCTCAGGCTGATTGCGGGTCTTCTGACGCCGGAAAGAGGAACAATCGAGACAAATGGAAAAATCGGTATGGCGTTTCAGTCTGATGCTCTTTTTCCGTGGCAGACCGCACTTGAAAACGTAAAAAATGTCTGTGACGAAAAGACAGCCGTTTTCTGGCTTGACGCTTTCGGGCTCGGGTCGGATTTAAATAAAAAGCCCGGAAACTTAAGCGGAGGAATGCGCCGACGGGTATCCCTTGCAAGGGCGGTGGGCTTTGAGCCGGACATTCTGTTGCTTGACGAACCGTTCAACGGGCTTGACGATGAGCTGAAAAGAAAAATCATGAAGCGGATTGCCGAGCATTTTTCGTCCCGGCTGATCGTGTTTACGACGCACGACAAAACCGAGCAGGATTTATTTGCAACAAGAATCATCGAACTTTCATAGTATAACAGGGTGCGGCTGATGCCGTGCCTTTTACTTTTGTTGTACGGTGTTGCCGGTCAGGGTTGTACCCGGATAAAAATGCAGGAGGATCTCTTTGTAGTTTTTTCCCTGCCGCGCCATATAATCGGCACAGTACTGACTCATGCCGATCTGATGTCCGATGCCTTTGGTCTTGAAGGTGAAGGCGCCGTCCTGATACGAAAAAGTGAAAACCGCACTGTCGAGTGAAAGAATTCTTCTGACCTCGGCACCGGTCAGGCTTTCAGAACCGATTTTAGCTTTTGTCACATAGCCGCTTTTGTTTTGATCTGTAATGCTGAACCAATCTTTGCTGTTCCCGGAAAGATCTTTGATTCCGGCGGCTTCCGCCTTCTCTTTGAACTGCTTTTCGGTCAGCTTCACGGTTTGGTCAAAATCCGGTGAAAGCTCGTCGCCGTCCGCTTTGACGCTTTTGAGATAGGGTATGTCTTCACCCCAGACAGTTTTTGCGCTTTGTGTTTGT
>JBJFHV010000077.1:0-3515 GCA_051894015.1 Acutalibacteraceae bacterium
GCAGTTTTTTCTCCGCCCTCAAGGCGAGAAAAAACTCGGCTGAGAAAATGCGTACCAAAAGAACTTCTTTGCATACTTTCTTTTTCGTCTGAAAGAAAGTATGTGCCCGCGCGGCACTAGCGCAAAGGTAAAGATATAGAAGTAGCTATTTCCAAAAAGTACGAACTATCCGTCAGCTCGACAAACTAAAATTTACCGCCAAGTTTATGGCTCGGGCACTCAACTTTCAATCAGGCACCATGCACCCCGGGATTGGTGTCGCCACGTGACCGGCTCGGGCACTCAACTTTCAATCAGGCACCATGCACCCCGGGATTGGCGTCGTCATACGACCACACGACGATAATTTATAATTTTTTTCTTAAACGGTTGATTTTTTGGAAGATGTGTGATACAATGTCGATTGCTAAATGGGTAATGTTCGAAATGAGGTGAAATATAATGAAAGATTCAATCCATCCCAATTATGAGCAGACTACGGTAAGATGTGCCTGCGGTGCGGTTTTTGAGACCGGTTCAACCAAAAAGGATATGCGTGTTGATATTTGCTCCAACTGCCATCCGTACTTCACCGGCAAGCAGAAGCTTGTTGATACCGGCGGACGTGTTGACCGCTTCAATAAGCGTTTCAATCTCAACAAGACCAAATAATCAGCTTTATAACTGAGTAAATAGACGGCACATATTCTTGTACCGTCTTATTTTCTTTATATGGTGAGTTTATGAGTGAGTATAAAACTGTTTTAAATGAGGCTGAGGACGAATTTGTCGTCAAAAAGTCCCGCTTTATCGGCTATGTTAAGCCGGTCAGAACCGCTGATGAGGCGGTTGAATTTATCAATGCCATAAAATCAAAGCATTGGGACGCCACCCACAACGTGTATGCCTATGTTTTGCGGGACGGTCAGACAAGACGGTACAGCGACGACGGCGAACCGCAGGGCACGGCGGGGATTCCCGTGCTTGACGTGCTTTTAAAAGAGGAACTGACAGACGTATGCGTGGTGGCGACAAGATACTTCGGCGGAATTATGCTCGGTGCGGGAGGCCTTGTCCGGGCGTATTCCCATACGGCGAAAATAGCCGTTGACGCCGGCGGTATCATTACCATGGCGCTTTGTAAAATCGCAAAAGTCACCTGTGACTATAATTTTTACGGCAGACTGACGCCGTTGATTGCTCAGGCAGGCGGAATTGTCGAAAACACCGAATATGCCGACAATGTGACGGTAACGTTCAGAATTCACGAAGCCGCCTATGAAAAACTCAGCCTTGATATCATTGATAAGAGCTTTGGAAAATTTCAAAGCGCGGTCATTGACGAAAAATTTTCCCAAATCTGATTTTTTTCGCTTGTTTAAGGGGGAAAAACCGAAAAACGGTGTATATATAAGTAGGCGGGTGATGAAAAAATGAGTACGGTAAGAGAGAAAACGCTCGAGAATGAAAGAAAAAATGTTTCTGAATACGGTATGCTTTGTGCCGACACAAGGGGACGTCAGCGTCCGGAGCCGGAGTGTGAGATCCGGACAGCTTATCAGCGTGACCGCGACCGGATTATTCACTGTAACGCTTTTCGCCGGCTCAAGCATAAAACCCAGGTCTTTTTGTCGCCCGACAGCGATCATTACCGCACAAGACTGACCCATACGCTTGAGGTGTCTCAGATTGCAAGAACGATCGCAGTCGGACTTTCGCTGAATGAAAACCTTACCGAAGCGATCGCCCTGGGTCATGATCTCGGTCATACGCCGTTCGGTCACGCAGGCGAAAGGGCGCTCAATGAGGCTTTTCCCGGCGGATTCCGCCATTATGAGCAAAGCCTCAGGGTGGTTGACCTGATCGAAAACGACGGAGCGGGGCTGAATCTCACTTATGAAGTGAGAAACGGAATCCTTTGTCACACAAAAGGTACGCCGGCAAAAACGCTTGAAGGCAGAATTGTCAAACTTGCTGACCGGATCGCCTATATCAATCACGATATCGATGACGCTATCCGGGGCGGTGTGATCAGCGAAAAAAGTCTGCCGGATTACTGTGTGAATATTTTAGGCAAAACAAAAAGTCAGCGGATCAATACCCTTGTCCTGTCGGCAATCAACAACACGAAAGACGAAATTGTGCTTGACCCGGACGTTCAGGCGGCGTTTGATGATCTGCATCAGTTTATGTTTGACATGGTCTATACCAATCCCGTCTGTAAAAGCGAGGAGAGCAAGGCAATCTCGATGATTCAAAGCCTATACCGCTTTTTCAGCGAGCACCCGGAGGAGCTTCCGAACGAATATATCAAAATCGCGTGGAAAGAGGGTGCCGAACGGGCGGCTTGTGATTATATAGCGGGTATGACCGACGGCTACGCGGTCAAAACCTTTTCGAACTATTTTATCCCCGTAAGCTGGCGGGGAGAATGAACTAATTTGTAATTACGCATTACGAATTGAATTGGGGGTGTTTTTATGGCTCGGTTCAGCGATGAGTTTTTGTCTGAACTTCGGATGAGATGCGATATTGAACAGATTATCTCGTCTTATGTGCCTCTCAGGCGAAGAGGCAAAAATCTTGTCGGTCTTTGTCCGTTCCATAACGAAAAAACACCGTCATTCACCGTTTACCCCGAAACCGAAAGCTTTTACTGCTTCGGCTGTGCGGCAGGCGGTGAGGTGATCAGCTTTATCCGAAGAATCGAAAACCTTGATTATGTCGAAGCGGTGCGTTTTCTTTGCGAAAGAGCGGGCATGAATATGCCTGAGGACGGGTACGACTCGAGTCTTGCCCAGAAGAGAAAGAGAATGTATGAGATCAACCGCGAGGCGGCAAGGTTTTTTCATGAATATCTGTTTTCTCCCGAGGGGAAGGCAGGACTTGATTACTATAAAAGCCGCGGGTACAGCAAAAAGACTTTAGTGCGTTTTGGAATGGGTTACGCACCGAACGATTGGCGGAAGCTTTTAAACCATATGAAAGAAAAAGGTTATTCGTATGAGGAATTGTACGACGCAAACCTTGCCAACAAAAGCGAAAAAAACGGCAAGGTGAATTTTTACGATAACTTCCGCAACAGGGTTATGGTTCCGATCATCGACCCGAGAGGAAACGTTGTGGCGTTCGGCGGAAGAGTGCTTGACGACAGCAAGCCGAAATACGTCAACACCTCCGATACGCTTGTTTATAAAAAGAGTCTCGGTGTTTTCGGACTGAATTTTGCGAAAAATTCAAAAGAGAAGTCGCTGATTTTAGTCGAGGGCTATATGGATGCGATTTCGCTTCATCAGGCGGGCTTTGATAATGCGATCGCCTGCTTAGGTACGGCGCTGACGAGCGAAATGGCGCATCTGCTTTCCCGTTACACGGATAAAATTATTCTTTCATACGATGCCGACGAAGCCGGTCAGAAAGCGACGCAAAGGGCAATCGGGATTTTTTCTTCAATCGGCATGAAGCTGAACGTCGTGAACCTGACGGGCGGAAAGGACCCCGACGAAATCCTTCGGAAATTCGGACCCGAACGCTTC
>JBJFHV010000078.1:0-3504 GCA_051894015.1 Acutalibacteraceae bacterium
GTCCTCCGAGCTTAATTTCTGAAGCTTGTCGTAAACATCATTGACAATGATATCACCGATTTTTGTCGGTCCGCTCGAAACACGTCCCTGACGGATATCATAAATCCGTTGTTCGGCAGAATCAAGAAGCAAATCTGCCGACGAATCCGACGAAACTGAATCTTCAATGATATCTTTTGATACGGAAATCAGCGTGCGGATATAAAACTTTTCCCGTATGATTCTGCAGTAGCTTTCGACGTTATCCGTAGACGGAACCGCCTGGGCAAGCTGATAAAGATACGTCTTGCCGGTGGCGTCGTCATATATCTTGTCGTTTTTCAGCCGTTCAAGAACGATCAGCGGATCTACTTTTCCGCCAATTGTATCGATCTCTTGCATAACGGTGAAAATTGCCTTATGCTGAGGAAGATAGAAGTATTCGGGCTTTATCATGATCAGTACCTGCGAAATGCAGGACGGCTCGATCAGAATACAGCCCAGAACAGCCTGTTCGGCTTCGAGGCTGAACGGCATCGAAATGTCATCAAGGCTTAAAATCGCTTTATCCGACTGCATGCTTATTCACCGACCGAAACGTAAAGCTTCGCGGAAATTCCCTGATACAGCTTTACTTCAAACTCATATGTTCCGAACTGCTTAATATCGTCAACAACGATCTTTCTCTTGTCAACATCAATCGAAAAGGCTTCCTTGAGCTTTTCGGCAATTTCTTTTGAGGTGACCGAACCGAAAAGCTTGCCGTTCTGACCGGCTTTCGCGGTAATCTTAATCGTTTTACCGCTGATTCTTTCGGCAGTTTCTTTAGCTGCCTTGGTTTCGGTTTCAATTTTAAACTTTTCGGCATTTTGCTTGTTTTTCATTTCGGACATCGCCTGTGCATTCGCTTCAGCGGCAAGCTTACGCGGGAAAAGAAAATTTCTCGCATAGCCGTCCGAGGTGTTGACAAGCTCGCCTTTTTTTCCGAGGCCCTTTACGTCCTGTTTCAGAATTACTTTCATGGTATGTCTCCTATCCGGCCCGGTTTCTTTCGAAACGGCCAATTTATTCGAACCGAAATCAGCTTTCGGAATCGGTGTTCATATATTTTTCGATGTATTTATCAATCGCTTTTTCAAGCTTTTGTCTTGCCGTTTTCATATCCGATGCGCTTAACTGACACGCAGACATTGCCTGGTGTCCGCCGCCGCCCAAAGTTTCCATAATCAGCTGTACGTTGACTTCGCCGAACGAACGGGCAGAAATATTGATTTCGTCACCGTTTTTATAAAGCACAAACGAAGCCTTGATGCCCTCAATATTGAGCATTTCATCGGCCGCCTGAGACGTGACAAGACGGATCTCAGGGGTTTCCATTTCGGCAACCGAAATCGCGCAGAATTCACGGTAACGTTCAGCCGAGTCAATGACATTATTCCGAAGGCGGAAAATTTCCATATCGTTCGAAAACAGCTTTTTAGCTTCAACGGTGTTGGCACTTCTGCTTTTTAGGTATGCTGCCGCTTCAAAGGTCCTGACGCCCGAACGGATAACGAAATTCCGGGTATCGAGCATAATACCGGCCAAAAGCGCCTGAGCGACAAGCGAATCGATCACCGGCTTGCTGTCTGCATATTCCGCAAGCTCCGTGACCATTTCGCAGGCGGAAGAGGCGTTCGGCATATGATAAAATACAACGGTATTTTCAATAAATCCGACACTTTTTCTGTGGTGGTCAATAACCATGACCCGGCTTGCTTTATCGACAAGCTCAGGACACTCGGTAAAGCTTTGCTTATGGGTATCGACAACGACAACGAGCGTATTTTCGCCGACTTTATCGATCGCTTTATCGGGTGAGATAATCATATCCGGATATTTTCCGTCCTCGAACCGCTCGATCAGGGGTTTGGCAAGAGAGGTTTTCTTGTCCACGACAACATTCGCAGGAACACCGAAATTTCTTGCTATACTATATATTCCCGCCGCGCTTCCGAATGCGTCAAAATCGGAAAAACGATGACCCATCACAAGAACATTGTCACTGTCTTTGATGATCCCGGCGATCGTTTTTGCAAGCAGTCGGGTTCTGACCTTGTTTTTCTTTTCAAAGCCCGCCGAAACACCGCCGTAAAATTTATACTGCGCTTCATGCTTGATAGCAACCTGATCTCCTCCGCGGCTTTGCGCCATATCGAGTGCCTGCTTTGCGGAATCGTTCGAATCAATGAGAGACTGCTCTTTGCCGACACCGATCGAAAGTGTCAGCTCCGTCGGCTTTCCGTCATACGTCAGATTGCGTATTTTTTCAAGAATAGAAAAATTGTCAGCAATCATTTTCTGAAGACCGCGTTCTTCGACAACAATCATCATTCTGGCGTTTGAGAACTTCCGGCAAAGTCCGCCGTAGCCCGATGCCCAATCGTCAATCATCTGTTCAATCTTGCTGAAAACAGCGGCACAGTCGCTTTCTTTGAAACGTTGATAGATCTCATCGGAGTTATCAATGACGGAAAGCATGATCGACGGTCTTGATTCGTAGTATTCTTTTTCGGTTAAACGAAGCTTTGTTTCATCGAAAAGATAAAGCAGATAAGCGTTTTCCTCCTCAAGCTTTACAAGACTTGTGTAGACAGCAAAGCATTGACTGTCTACCTTTACCCGAAAGCCCTTGCCTTCAAAAATTTTCGACAAATTATCTTTCTTCAAAAGCTGATTGAGAGTAAGCATTTGCGTTGTTTCATCAATACAGAATGTATTTTTAAAGCTTTCGTTAAACCAGATGATGCTTCCGTTTTCTTCAACAAAAGCACAGGCCACTTTCAGCTTTTCAAACGCTTTGCCCTGTTCAAAATCGAGTGTATCGGCAACTGCCTGTACGTTATACAATAGCTTTTGCCGGACTTTCTGTGAATATGAAATTTTTGACCAGACAAGGAGTCCGAGAATCAGAATCTCCGCAATCGCCAGATAATAGTTGAAAAATGCGGTTATCAGAATGAAAACCACACTGACAAGCACGGCAATCACCGAGGTGTCATATTTTTTCCACAAGCTTTTCATTTTAAATCCAACACGGGCAAAAACAGATTGACCTTGTATTTGCGCCGTCCTTTCTTAAAATTAAACTTCAATGAGAATCGGCAAAATCATCGGGCTTCTTTTCGTTCGTTCATACATAAGCCGTGAAACATCGTCACGAACACGATTTCTTACGGCTGTCCAATTTTTATCCCCATTTCTCATAATTGAGCGATAAGCGGTATCTCTCGCTTCACCGATCAGATCTTCCGCTTCTTTGACATAAACGAAGCCTCTTGAAACAACGTCGGGGCCGGATACAAGATCCCCTGTCACGCCGTCAAGAGCGGCAACGATTATAATAATACCGTCCTGAGCCAGATGCTTCCGGTCACGGATTACGATGCTTCCGACATCGCCGACGCCGAGTCCGTCAACAAATACGCCCTCAGCGGGAACGGTACCCACCCTTTTTATGCCATCCGGTGTCACTTCAATCTGAAC
>JBJFHV010000079.1:0-3498 GCA_051894015.1 Acutalibacteraceae bacterium
AACAACATCTATTCCTTGCGACTCTGATCCTGCATTTCCGAAAACATGGCTACTGTATTCGAAATCATTTACATTTTTTGCATTCCAATTGATATTTGTCAAACCAAAACAATCTTCAAACACTCCGTCGCCGATAGCTGTCACGCTGACAGGAATCGTTATTTCTGTCAAACTTAAACAGCCTTTAAAAGCAGCGTTTCCAATCCGCGTTGTGTTTCTGCCAATTTTAACAGATTTTATACTGCCACATGTGTATACAAATTTTCCTATATCCGAATTATAAGTTTCACAATCAAATGCATAACTTGGTATACTTTTAACAGTATCACCGAAAACAACCTCAACTCCGCTTGTTTCTTTTCCTATAGAAGAAAAGACATCATATGAAAAGCCGTTTTTATCACAAAAGTCCCTTATATTCTCAGCATTCCAATATATTTTTGATATACCTGTGCATCCACCAAATGCCAAACATCCAATATATGTCAAGTTTATTGGAAATGTAACGCTAGTTAAACTCATACAATTCTGAAATGCATAATCTCCTATATTCTTTAACTGCTCAGAGAAATTAATACTCATCAAATTATCACAATAGCGAAACGTTTTGTTCCCAATAGCTATCAATGTATCAGGCATTGTAACGCTTGTAAGTCCAGAGCAAGACTCAAATGCACCGTCTGCAATTCCTAATGTACCGGGCTTAATATTAACACTTGTATTTTTTGGCATTGAACCTTTGTATTTATAATAATACTTACCCAAATAAACGTCACCAGATGATTGTGCATCATACCAAGCAGTATAATTAAAGGAACCGTTTCCTATACTTTCAATACTATCCGGTATAGTTATATTGTCTAATTTTTTACAATTATAAAAAGCTGATTCTCCTATGCTTGTTACACTATCCGGAACCACTATACTTATTAAACCATTGCAACCAAAAAAAGCACGCCGATCAATGTTTGTCACACCACTTTGAATTGTAATATTTGCTAAATCAGTACAAGCTTCAAACGCAGATACTCCAATACTTGTCACCGGATAACCGCCAAGCGTATCCGGTATAACAACATTACCGCTGACGGAATCATCACAACCAGTTATCGTTGCCTTTCCATCTGTGACCGTATAAGTATACCCATTCTCACTGAACGCACTCGCCCTCGTTGCAAACATCTCTGACCACTTCGGAAGTTCCAATCCGACAAATCCGCTCATCGGCACCGCCGTAACCGCCATGAGAACGACCAATACGCACGCAACAACACGTTTCAAGATATGCTTTTTGTTTTCCATTGTATTTTCCTCCCATAACAAGCTGTGTTTTATGCTACAAGAAAAATTTACCACAATACAATCCAAAAATCAAGCACAAAGAGAAAAAAGAAGCCGCAGACTTCCCTGTGGCTTCTCTAATATCTGACATCTGATGTCTGATATCTGAATTAGTACATTCCGCCGCCCTGTGCTGCCATAGCCGCGTTCGCCGCCGCTTCAGCCGCCGGGTCGGGGATATCGGCTACCAACGATTCGGTCGTCAGAACCATTGCGGCAACGGAAGCCGCATTCTGAAGAGCGGAACGGGTAACCTTTGTCGGGTCGAGGATACCGGCCTTTGCCATATCGACATACTGCTCAGCGTAGAAGTCGAAGCCGTAGCCGACCTTGCCCGAGGACATGATCTCGTTGACGATAACCGAGCCTTCAAGGCCTGCGTTTGCGGCAATCTGACGTACCGGCTCTTCCATCGCCTTGAGCACGATGTTGATACCGGTCTTTTCGTCGGCGTCGTCGGTCTTGTCAAGAAGCGCCTTGACAGCCGGGATTGCGTTAAGAAGCGCTACACCGCCGCCGGCTACCGAGCCTTCTTCAACCGCTGCCTTCGTTGCGGCAAGAGCGTCCTCAATTCTCAGCTTCTTTTCTTTCATTTCGGTTTCGGTGGCCGCACCAACCTTGATAACGGCTACGCCGCCGGACAGCTTGGCAAGTCTTTCCTGAAGCTTCTCACGGTCAAATTCGGAAGTTGTCGCTTCGATCTGAGCCTTGATCTGGTTGACTCTTGCTTTGATAGCGTCCTTGTCGCCGGCACCGTCAACGATGATGGTGTTTTCCTTGGTAACCTTAACCTGTCTTGCGGTACCGAGCATATCAACGGTAGCGTCGGTCAGTTCAAGACCGATGTCGGAGGTGATCACCTGACCGCCGGTAAGGATTGCGATATCTTCAAGCATTTCTTTTCTTCTGTCGCCGAAGCCCGGAGCCTTGACGGCAACACAAGTGAAGGTGCCTCTTAACTTGTTGAGGATCAGGGTGGCAAGTGCTTCGCCCTCTACGTCCTCGGCAATGATAACAAGCTTCTTGCCCTGCTTGAGGATGGTCTCAAGAAGCGGAAGAATTTCCTGAATGTTGCTGATCTTCTTGTCGGTGATGAGGATCGCGGCGTCGTCGATCACGGCTTCCATCTTGTCATTGTCGGTTGCCATGTAGGGAGAGATGTAGCCTCTGTCGAACTGCATACCTTCAACAACCTCTTTGGAAGTGTCGGCGGTCTTGGATTCTTCAATCGTGATAACGCCGTCGGTCGTAACGACTTCCATAGCCTCGGCAATCAGCTTACCGACCGTTTCGTCAGCAGAAGAGATGGTTGCGATTCTTGCGATATCGTCGAACGAAGTTACGGGCTGTGAGTTTGCCTTAACCGCTTCAACAGCCGCGTCAACGGCGGTCTTGATGCCTTTCTTGACAACCATCGGATTGGCTCCGGCGGCTACGTTCTTCATACCCTCTCTGACGAGTGCCTGAGCAAGAAGAGTTGCGGTCGTGGTGCCGTCACCGGCAACATCGTTTGTCTTGGTTGCAACTTCCTTAATCAGCTGTGCGCCCATGTTTTCGAAAGCATCCTCAAGCTCAATCTCTTTTGCGATCGTTACGCCGTCGTTTGTGATCAGCGGTGAGCCGTACTTTCTGTCAAGGACAACGTTTCTGCCCTTGGGTCCGAGTGTGATTTTGACTGTATCGCTGAGTTTATCAATACCGTTCTGAAGAGCCTTTCTTGCGTCTTCACCGTATGCTATTTGCTTTGCCATAAATAAAACCTCCGTTTCGATTATTCAACAATTGCCAGAATGTCGCTTTGACGAACGATTGTGTATTCCTCGCCGTCGATTTTAACTTCCGTGCCGCTATACTTGCCGGAAATAACCTTGTCGCCGACGTTCAGATACATGGTAACTTCTTTACCGTCAACGACTCCGCCGGGGCCTACGGCAACAACTTCGGAAAACTGCGGTTTTTCCTTCGATGCGCTTGTCAGAATGAAGCCGCTTTCGGTTGTTTCTTCAACTTCCGTTGCTTTCAGTACGACTCTGTCAAGAAGTGGTTTAATTTTCATTGTTATATCCTCCTATGTTAATATTGCTAATATTAGCACTCTCATCTCCTGAGTGCTAATGTATATTGTAATCAATTTTCTGGAAAAATCAAGTGTTTTTT
>JBJFHV010000080.1:0-3496 GCA_051894015.1 Acutalibacteraceae bacterium
GGCTTCTTCCTGATGGTCGAAGGCGCGCATATCGATAAAAACAGCCACAATAACAACAGCGAGGGTATGAATGAAGCCCTTCTTTCATTCGACGACGCGGTAAAAGCGGCACTTGATTATGCCAAAAAAGATGAGCACACTCTTGTTGTTGTCACCGCTGACCATGAAACCGGCGGAATCACCCTCGAAAACGGCGAATATGTCTACACCACTTCCGGTCACACGGGAGCTGACGTACCGCTTTTCGTCTACGGATACGACGAATTTATTCAAGACGGTGAAGAGTCACTTCTCAACACCGATATTCCGAAGCGAATTGTTTCCGCTCTGAAGCAGGACGGATTCCCGCAATCCATCGCAGTGTAAGCAGATTTCTTTCTGCTTTACCATAAAAAAACAATACAAGGAGGAATTTCCAATGGAACTCAAAGGATCAAAAACCGAGGCCAACCTGATGGCGGCTTTTGCCGGCGAAAGCGAGGCAAGAAACAAGTACACCTATTATGCAAGCAAGGCCAAAAAAGACGGCTATGTTCAGATCGCAAAGATTTTTGAAGAGACCGCCAACAACGAAAAGGAACACGCCAAAATCTGGTGGAAGCTTCTGACTGACGGCGGCGCAAAATCAACAGCTGAAAATCTGAAGGACGCCGCGCTCGGTGAAAACTACGAATGGACCGAAATGTACAAGTGCTTTGCCGAGGATGCAAGAGCAGAGGGCTTTGACAACATCGCCGTTCTTTTTGAGCTGGTTGCCAAGATCGAAAAAGAGCACGAGGAAAGATATCTCAAGCTTCTTGAGAATGTTGAAAAAGAGCTTGTCTTCTCCCGTGACGGCGACAGAATGTGGATTTGCGGAAACTGCGGTCACGTTCACATCGGACCTGCCGCTCCCGAGATTTGTCCGGTATGCGCTCATCCGAAAGCATATTTTGAAATCAAGGCAGATAATTATTAATTGTTTTTTGTATAATTTATCAAGGGTGAGTCGTTACTCACCCTTTTTTTTTGGAAAAATTGCATAAAAATACGTTTTCAGGTTAATAAATGTTGGTTGCATTGACATTGAAATGAGAAATAAATCATGATAAAATAAATTAAATGTTTTCACGCATTAAAGCGGTAATAAATAAAGCCGCTTTCATCGGGAATACTTTATATGATTTTATTTTAAGGAGAGACCTTTTATGAAAAACGAATATTTGGCAGATTTGCTCGAAAGAGTAAAAGCAAAGAACCCGCACGAGCCTGAATTTATTCAGGCGGTTACCGAGGTTCTGGAAACCCTTGAGCCTGTTGCAGAGCGCAGACCCGAATTTATTGAAAAAGGCATTTTCGAACGCTTTGTCGAGCCGGAAAGACAGATCATTTTCCGTGTACCCTGGCTTGACGACAACGGCAAGGTACAGGTCAACCGCGGTTTCCGTGTTCAGTTCAGCTCCGCAATCGGACCGTACAAGGGCGGTATCCGCCTTCACCCGAGCGTCTATATCGGTATTATTAAATTTCTCGGCTTCGAGCAGGTTCTCAAAAACAGCCTGACCACACTTCCGATGGGCGGCGCAAAGGGCGGCTCGGACTTTGATCCCAAGGGTAAGAGCGACGCCGAAATCATGCGTTTTTGCCAAAGCTTCATGACCGAGCTTCAGCGTCACATCGGTTCGGACAGCGACGTTCCCGCCGGCGACATCGGAACGGGAGCCAGAGAGATCGGCTACATGTTCGGTCAGTACAAGAGACTTCGCAACAAGTTCACAGGTATGCTCACCGGTAAAGGTCTTACTTACGGCGGATCGCTTGCAAGAACGGAAGCCACCGGTTACGGTCTTTGCTATTTCGCCGAGGAAATGCTCAAGGCGAACGGCAAGACAATGGAAGGCAAGACGGTTGTTGTTTCCGGCTCAGGCAACGTTGCGATTTATGCCACAAAGAAGGCGCAGGAGCTTGGAGCCAAGGTCATTACCCTTTCCGATTCCAACGGCTATATTGTTGACAAAAACGGAATTGATCTTGAATGTGCCCGTCAGCTGAAAGAAGTTGAACGCCGCAGAATCAAGGATTATCTTGAATTCCACCCCGAAGCCGAATATCACGAGGGAAGCACCGGCGTATGGAGCGTTCCGTGCGATATCGCTCTTCCGTGCGCAACCCAGAACGAAATTGACGGAGAAAGCGCAAAAATACTTGCAAAGAACGGCTGTTTCGCCGTTGCCGAGGGTGCCAACATGCCGTCCACTCCCGAAGCGATCAATGTTTACTTCGAAAACAATATGCTCTACGGTCCCGCTAAGGCGGCAAATGCCGGCGGTGTAGCCACGAGCGGACTTGAAATGAGCCAGAACAGTCTTCGTCTTTCCTGGACATTCGAAGAGGTTGACTCAAGACTTCGCGATATCATGAAGAGCATTTTCGCTTCCTGTGATGCCGCCGCTAAGGAATACGGTATGCCGGGCAACTACATGGCAGGCGCCAACATCGCCGGCTTCTTAAAGGTTGCGGAAGCTATGCTTGAACAGGGCTGCGTATAAATTCAGATTTTAGATTTTAGACATCAGATATCAGATCGACCGCCTCTCGGCGGTCGGTTTTTTTCATAGTGAGATAAAATCTGAACAGCTATCGTGTTCCCTTGTTTCAGCAATCCGATTGATGCAGCAGTTTTTCAACTTCAGCGGCTTTGAGCACCTTTCCCATTGAAACAACCTTTTCGTTGACCACAATAGCCGGCATACTCATAACTGCGTATTCCATAACCTTTTGCATATCGGTGATATACTTTACTTCAACAGACAATCCCATTGATTTCACCGCGTCCTTAACATTTTCGTATTGCGCATGACAGGATTTACACCCTGCGCCTAAAACTTTAATGCTGTTGATTCCGCTTGTCACCTCAGCACAGCAACTGCTTTTGACTTCGCTTTCACAGCAATCGCCGCAAGCGCAGACAAGCTCCTTCTTCTCTTCCTTTTTCTTTCCGAAATGAAACAGTGACATAATAATATACCTCCGAAATTAAATAATAAAATTTTGTATGATGTTGAAAAAATAACCGACAACGATAATACCCACCGTACAGATTGCAATAAAGATGCCAAGTAGCTTCGGCTTCACGGCTTTTCTCAGCATAATCATTGACGGAACGGACAGCGTGGTAACCGCCATCATAAAAGACAGAACGACTCCGAGTAAAGCGCCTTTTGCAAGCAGAGCCTCAGCAATCGGAATGGTGCCGAAAATATCGGCATACATCGGAACACCGGCAAGTGTTGCGAGAATCACACCGAACGGGTTGTTATCGCCGAGAACCTTCACAATAAAATCTTCGGGAATCCAGTTGTGAATGACTGCACCGATACCGACACCGAGAAAGATATACGGTATTACCTTTTTCAAGGTTGCCGCAACCTGCTGTGCCGCATACCGGAGTCGGTCTTTCACCTGCAGTTCTTCCTGCGGAACCTCGATTGCGTGACCGTTGCGGATAAATTCCTCC
>JBJFHV010000081.1:0-3494 GCA_051894015.1 Acutalibacteraceae bacterium
CATCAGGGCAAGCCGTTCCTTTTCTTTTTTGAATATTTCTCTTTTTCTTAAATACTCAGCCCGGACTTCCTTTTTGTTTTTGCCGATGATTCCGGCTCTTTCAAACGCTCCCATGAACATAGCGGCAAGTCCGCCGCCTGCGCCTAAGATCAGGTCAACCATCGTATCGGTCAGACCGTAGGAAAAAGGAGCTTGTCCGTGCTGCATGACGAAGCCGTACAGCCTGTCCATCGTAAATTCATAGATTTCCCAGCCGACAAGAAGCGTCACCGAAAACGAAAAAGCAAACATGGCGTGAACCGAAACTTTGAGAGGCTCTTTTCGCCCCTGCATGATATCGCCGAGGAAAAAGCCGCCCATGCAGGCAAGATAGCCGGCGAATATATGCTCGGGAATGTCGATCCCGGTAAAGTCGGTTCTTGTGTTGATCGTTGTTCCGACGACGCAGGAAAAGCAGATGAACACATTGAGCATCGTCTGGAGCTTATACGGCATTTTTGTGATAAACGATTTTCCGCCGAAAAGCTGGAACATATCCCAAAGGTGGGTGAAGATAATGGCGAACGCGGCCTGAATCAGTTCGGAGGTGTAGCCGTGAAACAGTCCCCACACGCCCCAGATGAAAAGAGCCGCACGGCAAATCCACCAGGTGATTTCGTGTCCTTTGGGCAAAACGGGAATACGGTTAAGTTTTTTCATGGAATATTACCGGACGGCCGTATCAAAAATCATACCGCACGCCGTGGTCCTTTCTTGGTGACAGGAAGCGGAAATTCTGCTTTCCCGACGCTGATTTTCAGATGAACAGCGTTCATTGGGCGCAGGCCGAAATCGCCGGCTGCGCATAACTTATTCATTATAGCATTATTTTTTCTGATTTGCTACTGTAAATCGTATAATAATTTTTAATTTTTGTCTTGAACATTTGGATTAATTGTATTATAATAACAATATCATGGCAAAGAGTGGCTTCATGCTTTGCTAATAATCAATTTTGAAAGGAAACATTGTTATGTCAAAATGGAAAGAATTTACGAATAGCTTTGACAAGGATGTCAAGACAGGCGTGGCGATTGCCCTTGCGGTCATTATCCTTTTCGGCAGCGGAAACTTCCTCGGAGGCCTTGTAAGCAAGAATAAAGATATCAATACGGATTCATCGGTCGCAGAGACGCAGGCAACAACAGCCTCTACAACGGCGGCAACAACGGCCCCGACAACAGCTGCACCGGCTACGGAAGCCCCCACTGCGGCTGAGCCCGCAAACGCCGATGCTTCTTCGGCAAGCGATGCCACGGCTTCAAGCGACGCTTCCGCTCCGGCAGGGGACGCTTCTGCCCCCGCTGGTGACGTTTCTACAGGTGCACCGACCGATAAAGCGGGTATTATCAATCTTTTCAATGAAAGCGCAAACAAGATCAAAACCAACGCAACAAAGGTCGTCAGAAACTACGAAGACCTCAGACATGATGAACAATATCTTGAAATGCCGAGTCTTCTTAAATCGGTAGGCTCCGGATTAATCAGCAAGTTCCTCAAGAAAGACGAAACGCCGGTTGAATACGCTTCTAATGCAGATATCATTGCGAATTACCCCGTTAAAGGTCAGAATTATGTCAGCCAGGCAACGGAAGCCGATATCACCGATGCAACCTGCACAGACGACGGCACAAACTATAACATTACGCTGAAGTTTGCCGAATGTACAGATCCTCAGGGTACGGGCTGTGCAAATGCGTTTAACATTATTACGGCTGAGGAAATTGCCGAAGGCTCCGGCGGAATCGTCAGTGAATCAAGCGTAAGATATTACGACGCAACCATCACCTGCAAGATCGACAAGGCAACAGGCAACATGGTTTCGGCAACTTACGTTCTTCCGATGGTGCTGAGTGTTAAGGCTATGGGCATCAATGCCGCGGTCGGTATGACATTCGAGCACGATTACACCATCACATACTGAGTTTCATAAAATTTCAAGCGGTCGGAAACGGCCGCTTTTTTGGTGCGTGATTTTCGGCATGCATGGCTTTGTTCAAAAGCACTTTTGCAAAAGAGAACGAATCAAGAAGAATAAAAGTAAAAGCGGCATGATAGCCGCTTATAAATAGATAGGATTTTTGTCAAGGGGTCTTGTGCTCAACGGACGAACTGAATGCTTTGCTCTCCTGCGTTCCGTTTTTCGACTTGACAAGACCGGCACCGATATTGACAGTAATAACCGAACCGTTGGCCGGTTCACGCTCACTTAAATAGATCTTGATTGTTGCGTTTCCGTCGGCGTCAGGTGTGCCGCTGACGCTGGCTTTCGCGGGGAAAGAGGTTCCGTCGATATCGACAGTAACATAACCCGTACTGTCTTTTACGCCGCCGTCCCAGCCGGAAGGGTCAAAAGTGATAATAAAGTTTCCGTTGTTCGGGTCGGTTCCGCAGCTAACGATGTCTATATCTTTACTGACCTTTTCCTGTGTAACGGGCGCAGAGGTTGGATTTGTGGTTGGCGATTGATAATATATAAAAAATTCGTCAAAATCACACCATATATTATATTGGGCTACTGTTAAGGTGAAGTTTTTCCCGCTTTTTGTGAATTTGCTGTTCGTATTTCCCCATTTAGCGGTATTAAAACTATAACCCCGTATAGGATCCCAAGCGGCTCCGTCACTTCTCGTGAATTTTAATTCTATTACGCTGTTATCTATACTGCCCGTATAACTACCTTTGATCGTAATCAGATATTTATATTTCTGCTGTGTTCCGAACCATGTCCCCGTGTAATGATACTTTTTAACGGAGATTCCCTTTACGGTGATATTGCCGATTGTATACGGAACCTTGGTTAAACATTTCAGTGCCGTTCCGTCTTTCCAATTGTTGCTGCTTTCGGTCTTTTTGATAAGGGACTTCAAGCCTTTTTCCGTCCAGTATTTGCTTACTCTGACGGTCGAGGAATATTTCTTGCCCCGATAGTTGGCATAGATCGTGGCTTTGCCCTCTTTTTTTGCGGTCACCACGCCCGAGCTGCTGACCGTTGCGACGGATTTGTCGGAGGAACTCCATTCAACCTTGTATTTTGAGCTTGCGTTCAAAAGCTTCAGACTTACCGAGTCGGTCTCGTATAAAAACACCCTGTTGTCGTTGATCCGGACTGCGGTTGCGGCGTATGTAATGACGCTGAGCACAACTAACAGCACGGCGGTTGAAACGGCAAAGATCAGTTTTCGCTTTTTCATTGCTTTCCCTTTCATTATTTGATTTTAAAATATTCTGAATTTATTTTATCAAAACAAAAACCTCATGTCAATCCGTTGGGGTCCCTGAGAAACGCTTCAATCATATTATTTTTTCCGTTATCAGTTGTAAAAAGCAAAAAAATATTTTATAATGTTAAAAGGCAGACTGTAAATTTTGCCAAAACACAGAAAGGTTACGGATTTTTACTATGCAGGATATCAATCTCATAAAAGAACAGATTTGCGATGTGTGCCATAAAA
>JBJFHV010000082.1:0-3481 GCA_051894015.1 Acutalibacteraceae bacterium
TCGTATTCGCCGTTCCTCGCCGAAATACAGGCAAGATGATAAAAAGCCGATTCCTGACAGGCGTTGCTCCACGCCGCTTTATAAAAAGCGTCATAGCTTTCGGGCAGTCTATTCTGATAAAGCAGGCAAAGACCCAAGTTATAATACGGCTCACTGTCGTAGGGGTTCGGATTAGAACGGGTTGCCTTTTCGATTGCTTTTCTGAAATACCTTTCGCTTTCGGCGAACTGTCCTCTTTTCAGCAAAAGCAAGCCGTAAGCGTTATTGAGCCGAATATCCGTTTCGTCTCTGCGAAGTCCCTCGAGATAGTAGTCCTCGGCACAATAGGTCGCGTGACGGTACTGCTCGATATGAAGTCCGTATAAATATAAATCTTCCGTTGTCGTGCAGTCCTTCGGCTCGGGCGGACAGACCGCCGGGGGCGTCGGCTCCTGCTTTTTGCCGTTTATCAAGTAGTTCAGGTATAGTCTGCCGTTTCTGATGATACGGATTTCTTCAACTTTTTCGGCATTGTCGATTCTGATTTCAGCGGTTTCACTCGGCAATAAAACAATGTTTTTGCTCTGACTTACCGCACCGTTTATAACTGCCTGCACGGTGACTTCCCCGATATTGCCCGAAGCATACAGATGAACTGCACCGTTTTCAAAGTTCATCGCAAGGTCTTTCGTTGCGTTATGTACTGTGCCGATATGCTTGTACGGCATAAAATACTGCGTAAAGCGCTTTTCCTCCATAGGTGCAATAAAGGTAAAGTCCGGCTGATTGTCGGTAAAGCACCCGGTCATCAGCTCCACATACGGACCGTCACTGTCTGTCAGATTTCTGTCCCAAGCCTTGCCGAAATCGCCGCAGCCCCATGTCCACTGTTTCTTGCCGGGCGCAACATGATGGTCGGCAACATGGAGAATGCCGGCATTCGCGTCGTCATCAAAGCCGCCGACAAAATCATACTCGGATTTCGCCGCCATGTACGAAGTCGGAACAGGCAGATTCTTATATCGGGAAATGTCCACGCCGCGACTGTAATCCACCTTATAGTAGGTACCTGTTGCAATCGGGAAAGTCGAGGAATCTCGCTTGCCGTGATCCATGACAGTCGTCACATCGGGCGGGAAAATGCTTCTTGTATTGTCATTGACCGCAACAGCGGGGTTCGCCCACCAGAGGAAGGTCTGCGGCACATCGGTGCGGTTATATAACTGCGCCTTGATTTCGATATAGGTGCGGTCGGGATAAAGTGTAAAGCGTGCCATACCCTTGGTGCGGAACATATTTTCAATTTCACTCATGATGATTGTCGCGGAGCCGTCTTCATTTTCAAAAAAGGTGTAGTCAACCTCGTCAAAGGTGCTCGGCCGGTGATGCTGCGGCCAGTTAAACTCGATTCCTCCGGATATCCACGGTCCGGCAAGGCCGACAAGAGCAGGCTTGATTACCTGATTGTAATACACAAAATCATAGCCGTTGGTTTTATCGGTTGCACGCTGGATTCTTCCGCCGATTTCAGGCAGAAGCATAACCTTAATAAAATCGTTTTCAAGAAATACCGCTTTGTATTCTTTATCGGCTTTGGTATCATAAATCTTATCAATCACGGGATGCGGATAAACCTTGCCCGACGAGCCCTGATACACTCTTTTCTCCAGAAACATCGGATTTTTGTCCGGCTTACCGATTCCGTATGTAGGAATCATGACCTTTTCTTCCCACACCTTTACTTTTGAAAAACTCTTCATAGCCTACCTCAAAATAAAGAAATTGACATTCTATCTGTTTGATTATATAATAAATCTGCGATAAAAACTTACGAAAATCTGCCCAAATATTTAGAAATTCTATCTTAAAGGACAATAGCATTATGAAGTCAAACGAAACAGGAGTGCTGGAAAAGTCTGAGGTTTATTTTTCCTCGCCGTCGCAAACAGCAAAAAAACTGTATTATTATCCCATCAGTGCCGGGCATTTTTTCTGTGTAAAAGGCTATCATCTGATTCGGAAGAACTATGACAGTCTTCTGATCACGCACATTTTAGAGGGAACCTTTACCTATATCAAAGACGGAAATCATGTGACGGCCCGTGCAGGAGACACCGTAATACTCGACTGCTACAAGCCGCACGAGTACTATACTGATAACCGTTTTGAGTCCATCTGGGTGCATATCAGCGGTGGGAATTCTTTTGAATTGTTTGAAGAAATTGAAAAAAGCAGTGGGAACACGGTAAAATGCAAAGATATTCAGCACGTGAAAAAACTTCTGTTTCGGCTGTTTGACTGCATCCGCCAGGACAAGCCCTCATCGGAAATCAGTATGTCGCTCGATATCTATAAGCTATTAACTGAACTGTTAAATCCGCAAAGCCCGAAAGCTAAGGGCGAAAGCAGTTATGAAGACAGCATTCAGGAAGTCAAAGCCTATATTTCGGAAAATCTGAACGAGAGTCTGACGGTTTCCATGCTTGCCGAAACAGTCAACATGAGTTCATCACATTTTTCAAGAGTGTTCAAACAGCAAACCGGAGTCTCTCCTTACGACTATGTTTTGCTTTCACGGCTGAACAGAGCCAAATATCTGCTTCAACAAACGGATATGACCATTGCCTCCATTGCCTATGATATCGGCTTCAACAGCGAATCGAATTTTATTTATTTTTTCTCGGAGAACGAGGGCATTTCGCCCGGAAAATTCCGGAAACTGAAGTTCTGATCTTAAAAAAAGGGGCTGTCGAAAAAGTCCAGCCCCTTCTGCACATCCGCTTGACTTTTCATACAATTGTAATAAAAATGCAACAGAAAAGGTTCTTTTTCATACGGTATATCAAAGACAAATATCCTGAAGAATCAGAAGAAGGATTATTGACTTCTTGCCTTGAAGCGAGTAAAATTAAATTAAAGAAGAAAATAAGGAGGAGAAAATCATAAGTAAAATCGTTATAATCGGTGCAAATCAAGGTGCTCTTACATCTGCTGAACTTTTGGGTAAACAAGGCTACGATGTTGTGCTTTATGAAAGAAACCGCAAAAATGATGTTTCATACCCCTGGCACGATTATATGGCTCCGGCTACTTTTGCCAGAATCGGTATGCCTGTTCCACCGGAAAATATCGCAAAACCAAAGGATAAGGATTGGACATTCATTCCGCCCAACAAGAAAACAAGTTTTTCGATGAAAGTTCCGGAAGACAGACGAGATGTCAGCGTGATGCGTCGTCCGTTTAACGATTGGCTTTATGAGAGAGCAAAAGACTACGCAGAGATTCACTATGAAACTGCCGTTAAACGTGTTATCTGCGAAAATGGCAAGGTTCGTGGTGTTGAACTCGCTGACGACACAAGAATATCTGCTGATTTGGTTATCGACTGTGGTGGTGCAAACTCCTGTGTCAGAGAAAACTTACCAAAAGAACTCGGAATAGAAAGAAAACTTGATACCCGTTGCACATTCCAGGTCAAACGCACATCTTTCAAGAGAAACAA
>JBJFHV010000083.1:0-3470 GCA_051894015.1 Acutalibacteraceae bacterium
GGGCATGATAAAAAAGGTATATGTTCCGAAATATATTTATCCGCTTTCGACGGTGATTTCAACCTTTGTTACGTTTTTGATTTCTCTTTCGGTTCTTGTTGTTGTCATCATCTTTTTTAATTTGACAAATATTCATCCGATTCATATCACCTGGCGAGTCGTTCTTGCCGTGGTTCCGATCATCATTTTGTTTTTCTTCTCGCTCGGCGTCGGTATGATTCTTGCAACACTTTCCGTATTTTTCCGTGATATCGAAAATATTTATGATGTTTTAACGACGCTTTTGTTTTATTTAACGCCGATTGTATATACCATCGATCGTCTCGGTTTTGCGCCGGGAAGCATTCAGTCGAGAATTCTTAAACTCAATCCTCTTTACGGAATCATTGATATGTTCCGCGCCTGTGTAATTTGGGGCGGTCCGGATACTTTCTGGCAGCATTGGAGTATGCATGTGATGCTTTACTGCTGTTTGGCGGCCGTTGTGTGCCTTGTTATCGGATTTTTGATGTTCTATAAAAACCAGGACAAATTTATTCTTCATATCTGAGAAAGGAAGAACAGCTTGAGTAATTACGCGATCGAAGTTGACCATGTCAGCATGAAGTTCAACATCAATAAAGAGGGCGTTGACAACGCTAAAGAGTATTTTATCCGTCTTGCAAAAGGAAATCTCCATTTTTCCGAATTCTGGGCATTGAAAGATATCAGCTTCAAGGTTGAAAAGGGCGACAGAATGGGCGTTATGGGCTTTAACGGCGCCGGAAAAAGCACACTGTTAAAGACAATTGCCCGTGTACTGAAGCCGACGATGGGCAGTGTCAATGTCAAGGGAGTAATTGCGCCTTTAATTGAGCTGAGCGCCGGCTTTGACCAGAACTATTCCGGTAGGGAAAACATCTTTTTATACGGTGCGACGATGGGACTGCCGAGAAAGTTTATCGAGGAAAAATATGACGAAATCGTTGAATTCTCCGAGTTGAAGGACTTCATTGATGCGCCTTTGAAAAGCTATTCATCCGGCATGAAAACCCGTCTTGGTTTTTCGATTGCCACCTCCGTGAAGCCCGATGTGCTGATACTTGACGAAGTTTTAAGCGTAGGAGACGCAGCATTCCGCGAAAAAAGCGAAAAGCGCCTTCAGGGAATGATGGGTGACGGTGTAACCGTACTTTTTGTTTCACACAGTACAGACAGAGTAAACAAAATATGCAACAAAGCGATCATTCTTACAAAAGGACAGCTTGTCGCTCAGGGCGATTCTGACGAAATGTGCAGAATATACAAACAGATTGTTAAAAATCGCTGACAGAATTTTATATAGTAATTGAAAGGCATAGCATGAAATATCAAATCAACCCGTCGGTATTTTCAAATATGTTCCCCGTACCGACATCTCTCGTTGACGAAAATATACGTCTTGCAAGCGTTGTTCAGCTCAAGACGCTTCTTTATTTCTTCCGACATGCAATAGCGGGAGAATGTCCCGATGCGGCAGAAATTGCGAAAGCGCTTTTTCTTGATGAAGCCGATGTCGCCGATGCGCTTATTTTCTGGCGTGAAAGAGGACTTCTTTTCAGTGCGGAAGACAGCGCAAATATTATTATCGGCCCGGAGGAAAAAGCAACTGAAGCCGAAAAGGAAATAAAAACAGAAAATCCGCAAAGCCATTTAGTCAGTGAACTTCCGATTTCGAAGCCGAGCCATGAACAGGTTGCCGCAAGACTGAAAGAGTGTGAGCAGTTCAAGGAGCTTTTTTCCGAGGCACAGCTGAAACTCGGAAAAACAATCGGATATGACGGCCAGTCGATTTTGATTATGCTGCACGACAGCTACGGATTGCCGATTGAGGTCATTTTAATGCTGATCGAATACGCAAAGTCTCTGAACAAAACCTCATACAGCTATATTGCGAAGCTCGGAAAAAAATGGAGTGAGCTGGAGATTGACACGATTGAAGCGGCTGAGCAGTACATAACCGAGCAGACGGGAACGGACGCGATGTGGAGAGAATTCCGTGACTTAAGCGGCGTCAAAAATTCGAACCCCACCGTAAAACAGCGCCGCTTTTTCAATATCTGGCGTTCTCAATACGGATTTTCGGCCGATATGATTTATGCGGCATATGAAATCAGCATTGACAGAACGGAAAAAATGAGCCTTGAATATATGGACAAGGTTCTGAAAAGCTGGCATGACAGCGGTATTAAGACGCCGTCCGATGTAGAGGCGGAACACGAAAAATGGCTCAAGTCAAAATCAGTTCAGCCGAAGAAGACCGAAAAAAAGCCGGAAACGGCGGCGTCATATGATCTGGACGCTTTCGCTAAAAAGTCGGTCGGCTTAAAGTATAAAAAAACCAATTCTTAATAAAGGCGGTCACATTCATGGCATATAAAAAAAGTGTATATGAGAAAGCCGCACAGCGTCTTGAAGCGAGGAAAAAAAAGGCGGAGGACGAGCAGAAAATGCGCCGAAACGCCGCCGCAGTTCGATGCCCTGAGCTGCTGAGCGTTGAGCGTGAAATGGCGGACTGTGCCGTTCAGGCAGTAAAAGCCATCGCTTTGGGAGACGACGCAGAACAGCAGGTAATGAAGATTTCCAAAAAAAGTCTTCAGGCTCAGCACAAGAGAAAGGAGCTTTTAAAAAGCGCCGGTCTGCCCGAGGATTATCTTGATGCGAAGTATACCTGTCCGGTGTGCCGTGATACCGGCTTCCACGACGGATATTACTGTGACTGCTATAAAAAGCTGATCAGACAGACGGCGGTTGACGAACTCGGAATATCCGCTCAGATCAGAAAATGTACCTTTGAATCGTTTCGTCTTGACTGCTATCCGAATAGTGTCGATCCCGTTCTCGGAATCAGTCAAAGAGAGCAGATGCAGACCGTTTATGAATACTGCCGTGACTGGGCGAAGGACTTCTCGCATCGTTCAACGGGACTGATTATGCTCGGAAAAACGGGACTCGGAAAAACGCACCTGTCCCTTGCTATTTTGGGCGTTGTCATCAATAAAGGATACAGTGTCTATTATAACAGTGTCCAGAATATCATGGACAGCCTTCAGAAGGAGCATTTCGGGAAGACTGCCTATAATAGCGAGGAAGGTATTGAGGGAGACTTATACGAATCGGATTTGCTGATTTTAGATGATCTCGGTGCCGAATTTTCAACGCAGTTTACTGTTGCCGAGCTATACAATATTTTGAATACAAGAATGATCAATTCAAAGCCGATTATCATAAGCACGAATCTGACCGTCCGGGAAATTGAGGAAAAATACTCCCAGCGTATTGCTTCGCGGATCGTCGGAAGTTGTATGCCGCTTCAGTTTTGCGGTAGAGATATCAGACAAATTTTAAACGGATAAAAAATTTAAAATATCTCTTTACATTTCAAAATCTTTATGATATACTACTAAGCGGACTTTGAAGTCCGCAATATGCTACTGTGGCTCAGTTGGTAG
>JBJFHV010000084.1:0-3448 GCA_051894015.1 Acutalibacteraceae bacterium
GTGATCCCCTCGCAGCGGCAGATGATTTTTCCGTAGCGGCTGTCTTTTTTGATGAGTTCTTCTCTCTCTTCAAGTGAAAGCTCGTTGACTCTTATCGGCGCCGGACGTCTCGAGATGAACTGTTCCTTTTTCGGATATTCGGGAGCCATCTTGCGGAAGATTTCGCCGACATATCTTGCAATAGCAGGAGCGGCGGTAAGACCCGGCGACTCGATTCCGGCTACATTGACGAAGCGTTCGTTTGCCTTGCTCTGCGCGATGATGAAGTCGCTGTTGTCGCCTGCGATATGGGCACGAAGTCCGGCAAAGGAGGTGATCGCATTTCTTGTTGTAAGCTGAGGGATAACGTTCTTCACGTCGGATTTTACCTTGTCAAGACCCTCGATTGTTGTATCCACATCAAGTTTCGAGTCAAAGTCAAGGTCAATGGCCGTCGGTCCCATCAGGACGTTGCCGTGAGCCGTCGGCGTAATCAGAATACCCTTACCCATGGCGGACGGACAGTGGAACAAAACGTGATTGACCATTTTCTTTTCGGTCTTGTCAAGCAGATAATATTCGCCTTTTCTCGGGATGATCTTAAACGATTCGTCGCCGATCATTTTTGCAATCTGGTCGGCAAAAACACCGGCACAGTTGATGACGTATTTGGCTTTGATAACGCCCGAAGCGGTGGATAAAAAGAACATATCGTTTTTGTATTCAATGTCGAATACGCCGCTGTTTCTTTTGACTCTTGCGCCGTTCATGATGGCGTTTTCGGTGGCGGCGATGGCAAGCTCATAGGGGCTTACAACGCCTGCTGTCGGCGCCCAGAGAGCACCGATGGCTTCTTCGCTGATGTACGGCTCCATTTCACGAAGCTGTTCCTGACTGATGATCTCCATGTTGGGAACGCCGTTGTTGAAGCCTCTTTCGAAAAGCGTTTCGAGTGTCTGCATATCGTCCCACGAATACGCCACAACAAGGGAGCCTATGTTTTTGTAGGGGACGGAAAGCTTGTTGCAGTAATACGCCATCAGAGACGCACCCTGAACATTGAGTTTCGCTTTGAGCGAGCCGTTTTCGGCGTCAAAGCCTGCATGAACGATCGCACTGTTGGCTTTGGAAGTGCCCATGGCGATATCGTTGCATTTTTCGAGCATAACCAGATTCAGATCCAGCTTACTCAGTTCTCTTGTGATCATGGCACCGCACACACCGGCACCGATCACGGCAACATCGTATTGCATATTTTTTCCTCCGTGTTGAATTTTTCAGCTTTGTCTCCTAAATGCAGACGGAAATCCGTGCCCGGTTCCTGAATGCAAAATCTCATTGTCTCCGAAGCAGACCAAAACTTTACATTCTGTATTCTAACACTAAATCTGTTAATAGTCAACAAAATCAAATCGATAAATTAATACTTTATTCACGAAATGAACAACACAAGGTAAAATACCGACAATAATATGAAAACTGATGACAAACAGACAATTTTATGATACAATGCAAAAGAAGAAACGATACTGTTGAAAAGGCAGACCGATCTGTGCCTGATGTTCGGTCTGCGGATTTTACGGAGGAAATATGTCTGATTTTATTGATTATCTTGAAGCCGCCTTTGACGGAGAAAAAGACGACGGTACGCTCTATCGCTTCAAGCGACAGACGCTTGAAAAAATGAACGAACGGGCCGACGAAATCACACATTCGGGGCTTAAGGACGACAAGGTGCTTTATGACCTTGTTGTCAGTGAGTTTTCCGATCTCAAAAAAGCGTATGCCGAATTTTGCCGACAGGACAGGCTGAAGAAAAGAGACAGCCTTTTTAATAAGATTATGATTATCGGCACACCTGTCGTTGCGCTTTTGTCGGTTGCGATTTTCCTGGCGGTCGGGTTTACCACCGATCTTTGGTCGCCTGCATGGGTGATTGTTCCCGACATGATTCTTCTGTGGACGGTGTTTCTTTTAAGCGAGGGCATCAACCGTATCACAAGACTGCGGCGGCTGTTTCACCCGATTGCAAGAGTGATGCTTGCGCTTGCCGTGATGTGCGTCACGGTGCCGATTTTCCTGATTCTGCTTTCGGTGTTCGAGCTTCCGAAGGCGTGGACGTTTGTTCCGTTCGGCGTTATCTGTATTTATGTTGCCGATGCGGTTTACGCTTTTGTGACAAAGCAGAAGCTTCGTATTATCAATTACCTGATTTATATACCGGCCGCCGCACCGATGGTCTATGTCATTCTCGGCGGATTGGAAATTGTTCCGTGGGATCCGGGCTGGCTGATCGTGATTTTCTCGGTCATCGCCGATCTGATCATCATTGCCGCAAAGGCAATCAGTAATTCCAGATATAAATACAGACCGGAGGTGGACGCAGCATGGAGCGAAAGTTAAACGCCGAATTATGGGATAAGATGCATTATCTTTTCCGTGACTATAACGACCGCATGGTTCATGTCAGGCTCGATTACGACTTTGTGATTGATGCCGAAAAACTCAGGACGGTACTTATCTGCTTTTTCGAAAAGTCTCCCGTGCTTCATTCAAGCTTCAAGGACAACAAGGTTGCGCCCTACTGGACGGTTAAGCCGTACCGGATTGAGGATGTTCTGACGGTGAGTACCCCGGATGACCTTGAAAAAGCGGCGGACGAGTTTCTGACCGGCTATATTCCGCCTGAAAGCGACATACAAATGAAAGCCGCCCTGTTTATTAAGAACGGAAAAAGCACGCTTTGCATCATCGAAAATCACATGTGCATGGACGGCGGCGACTTCAAATATTTCATGAACGCCCTTTGCGAAAATTACAACAATTATACCGAAAAGGGCATCAGTCCCATCGAGCTTCGTGAGGGTTCCCGATCCTACGAACAGGTTTACAACGACTTTTCCCGGACCGAGCAGAGAATGGCAAAAAATCTTTACAAAAACGTCAACGCAAAGGACGACCACCGTTTTCCGCTGACGCCCGACAGCATACGGGATCAATCATTTATAGCGAAGCGAAAAATCAGCCGTGAAAAGCTTTCGAAAATCAAGACGCAGGGCAAAAAGCTCGGCGCCACGGTAAATGATATGCTTCTGACGGCGTATTTCTACTCGCTTTATGAAATTGCTCATTTTAAAGAAAGCGAAAGCATCTGCATCTCCTGCGCCATTGACCTGCGCCGACACTTAAGGGACGTCAGTGATGAGGGACTGACCAACCACACCGCATGGATGCAGTGCCGTGTGCCCGAAAGGGGAAGGGATATCTTCGAAACGCTTAAATATGTCATCCGCTCGTCCAATCAGTTCAAGAATGACAAGTTTATGGGTCTGTACGGGCTTCCGCTGTTGAAACTCGGATACAGCATCATGCCGCACGCCGTATCGGAGGAGATCATCAAAATCGGCTATTCAAATCCGCTTGTCGCCATGAGCAATATCGGCATTCTTAAGGCTGACAAGTTAGCTTT
>JBJFHV010000085.1:0-3423 GCA_051894015.1 Acutalibacteraceae bacterium
GGTAATGGCAAATTTATAGATGGTTCCTGGTTTTAAATCCGGGATAAATACTTCATAAATTCCGGAAGTTTCCAGTGGCTTCATCGGATTCTTTTTGCTGTTCCAGCTGTTGAAATCACCTACTACACTGACAGATTCGGCATGTGGTGCCCAGACCGCAAAGTAAACACCCTCTTTTCCGTCTCTTGAAGCGGCGCAAAGCGTCACAAGACCTAAAATGTCACGATATCGGTACCATTCATGAAAGGAAAGCAGCATATCCGAGCCGATAATCATAAAAAGTTTATCGTCGGGATAAAGCCTTTTCATCTCTGTCAGCGTGTCGAAGCTGTAGCTTTTGCCTTTTCGCCGTAGTTCCATGTCGCTGACCGAAAAAATATCCTCGTCAAACATCAGCCGGCACATGGTGAGCCTGTCCTCACCCGAAGCGAGCGACAAAGCGGCCTTATGCGGCGGTACAAAGGTCGGCACAACAAGAATTTTATCTAAATGCGCTTCCTCTTTCATCTCAAGTGCAAGCCGCTTATGGGCTAAGTGCGGCGGATTGAACGTTCCGCCGAAAAAACCGATATTGCTCATTTTTTCTTCTGCTTTGAGCGGATCGGAGAAGAATAACGGCTCTGTCTCTGACTGCGGAGACTTTCGTAATACTTATCCTTTGCCTTTTTGGCGGCAAGCTTCTTATTTCTCGCCTTTTGTTCTTCTTTTTCTCTCTTTTCGGGGCTTTCACGCCACAGCACAATGACACCGCCGATGACCTGAATCACATCGGCTCCCGTCGCTTCGGAAAGGGCGTTTGCCACCTCTCTCGGCGTTTCGGGCGACGACTCCAGAAGCACCTTAAGCTTGATCAGCTCTCTTGCGGTCAGCGCATCGTCGGTCTGTTTGATCAGCGCATCGGAAATGCCGCCCTTGCCGATCTGAAAAAGCGGTTCGAGGGAATTTGCCTGCGCTCTGAATGCGGCACGTTCTTTACCGGTCATAATTATCTCCTGACTTTAGATTTTAGATTTTGGATTTTAGATATCACAGTCTGCTTTTAGCATATACATAAAAACACCTGAAAATATATTGTTGAAGCAGCGGGAAAAAGCCCCTCATGATGAAAGGCTTTCCCGCAACTACGCATTACGCATTGAATTAATACTCTGCCTGTCCTTCATAGACAAGTCTTGCGTTACCGCCAAGGGTGATGCCCTCATCGGTGTAAATAACGGTCAGATCTCCGCCTTTTACCTTGACGACGATCTCCTCGCCCTTCTTACAGAAGCCGTTTCTGACAGCGGCGGCAACAGCGGCGCACGCACCCGTTCCGCAGGCGATCGTTTCGCCGTTACCTCTTTCGTAAACGCGCATTTTCAGCGTATGACCGTTGACGACACGGACAAATTCGGTGTTGGTTCTTTCGGGGAAGATTTCGGCGTTTTCGAAGATCGGTCCGATATCCTTTAAATCGAGTGAGTCAATATCCTTGCGGAAAACGACACAGTGCGGATTGCCGACGCTAAGGCACGTAATGTTGTACTCCTTGCCGCCGAATGTAGCCGGGCAGTCGATGATTTCGCCCTCTTTGAGCGTACACGGTAAGGAAGAAGCGTCAAAGTCCGCCTTGCCCATATCGACAAACACGGTGGAAACCCTGTTGTTTCTTGTTAAGAGCCGAAGCGTCTTGACGGTTCCGCCGGCTTCCACGGTGATTTCGGTCTTATTCACGATTCCCTTGTCATAAAGGTACTTACCGACACAGCGGATACCGTTACCGGCGACATAGCCTTCACTGCCGTCACGGTTGAAGATTCTCATCTTTGCGTCCGCAATCTCCGAGTTTTCAATCAGAATAATGCCGTAGCCGCCGATTCCGTAATGGCGGTCGCAGAATGTGATACAAAGGGACTCGGGCGACACGATTGAGCCGTCACGGTTATCAATGAAGATATAGTCGTTGCCCGTGCCCTGCATCTTTGAAAAGTGAAGAATATCACGGGTCTTTCTCATGTTGTTGATGTCGACAAGCTCGGTATTCTGCTGGGTGTAGTTGCTTGCCATGATGTCAAGAAGTGCGTTCGCCGTATCAAGCGACGTAAAGCACGGAATGCCCAACAGGACGGACTTTCTGTGAAGCGCGATATACTCATCCATAGTCGAATCGAACAAAGCGCCCGTATAGACGATCATATCGATCTTTCCGCTTTCCAGAAGCTCAAAGCAACGGTCGGCTTCCCGGATTCCGGGAATGCTGTTGACCTTGATGCCGAGACCTTCGATTGCCTTTTCGGTTTCGGGCGATGCATAAATCGTAACGCCGAGATCGACCATCTTCTTGGCAATATCAACGATTTCGTCAAGGTCGTGCTCGTCAACGCTGACAAGCGCGCCGATATGACGCTTCGCACGGCTTCCGCTTACCGCCATACCTGCACTTGTAAGACCCTTATACAACGCCTCGTTGAGCGTTTTACCGATACCGAGCACCTCGCCCGTCGATTTCATTTCGGGTCCTAAGTAGCTGTTAACGTCTGTCAGCTTTTCGAACGAGAATACCGGTACCTTGACCGCATAATACGGCGGTGCATGATACAGTCCCGTTCCGTAGCCGAGATCTTTAAGCGGTGTTCCGGTCATGACCCTTGTGGCAAGGTCAACCATCGGAACGTTCGTGACCTTACTGATGTAGGGAATCGTTCTCGACGCTCTCGGGTTTACCTCGATGATATAAAGCTCGTTTTCATAGATGAGGTACTGTATATTGACAAGACCCTTTGTGCCGAGCGACAAAGCAAGCTTTTCGCTGCATTCGGTGACGGTCTTGGTCATGGTGTCGGTCAGGCTGAACGGCGGATAAACGGCAATCGAGTCGCCCGAGTGAACACCGGCTCGCTCGATGTGCTGCATGATACCGGGAATCAGCACATCTTTGCCGTCAGAGATCACGTCAACCTCAATTTCAACACCCGGCATATATTTATCGACGAGTACGGGGTTGTCAATGCCGGTGGAAAGGATCTTATTCATGTAACGCTTGACTTCCTTGTCGTTATGAACGATCATCATGTTCTGACCGCCGATAACGTAGGACGGACGAAGCAAAACAGGGTAAGTCAGCTCATTCGCCGCAGCCAGTGCCTCATCAAGCGTCTTGACGCCGAAGCCTTTCGGACGCTTGAAGCCGAACTTTTCGAGAAGGGCATCAAAGCGTTCTCTGTCCTCAGCCATGTCGATGCCGTCCTGAGACGTACCGAGGATTTTAATTCCGTTGGAGTCGAGGAACTTCGTCAGCTTGATAGCGGTCTGACCGCCGAATGCGACAACGACGCCGACCGGCTTTTCCACCTCGATGATGTTCATAACGTCCTCGGGGCAAAGCGGCTCAAAATACAGTCTGTCCGCGGTATCGTAGTCGGTCGAAACGGTTTCGGGGTTGTT
>JBJFHV010000086.1:0-17346 GCA_051894015.1 Acutalibacteraceae bacterium
ATTCGCCCTATACTTACTATACGAAATTAATTAAATCTGAGATTGACCGTATTACCACATTTCGCCGCAAAAATCAAGCGGTTCAGCGCAGTAAATCGTTTATATTCTACCCCTGTGTTTCCGCATTGTCAATATTCATTGTGCTTGAATACTCTGAAACGAAAGTGAACCGCTCAGAAGCAACAGCAAGCCCGGAAAGGAAGCCGTTGTCCTTTCCGGGCTGTTCATTTTTTCTGCCTTTTTGTCCGCTTATTTCTGCGTCAGTTCAAACGTGTCCTGCGCAATCATCAGCTCTTCGTCGGTCGGAATAACAAGAAGCTTGAGCTTACTGTCCTCGGTCGAGATTTCAACCTCTTTACCGCGAAGTGCGTTCGGCTCTTCGTCGATTGCGGTGCCGAGGAAGGCGAGCTTTTCGGCCACTCTTGTGCGGTAATGCGGATTATTCTCTCCGATTCCGCCCGTAAAGACAACAGCGTCCACGCCGCCCATAGCCGCCGCAAAGCCGCCGATCAGCTTCGTCAGCTGGTGGCAGAACATCGCTTCAACAAGCATGGCTCTTTCGTCGCCTGCCTTGGCTCTGGCTTCGATCGTGCGGTTGTCGCTGGTGGCCTCGTTTTTCGGGTCGTCGCTCGTAAGTCCGAGCATACCCGACTTTTTGTTCAGAAGATTATCGATCTCGTCGGGAGTCAAGCCCTCTTTTTTCATTATAAAGGGAATGATCGCCGGGTCAATCGAACCGGAACGGGTACCCATGAGAATACCCTCAAGCGGCGTCAGACCCATGGTCGTGTCCACGCACTTTCCGCCTTTTACAGCGGCAAGAGACGAACCGTTGCCGAGGTGGCACGTTACAACACGAAGCGTGTCGGGGTCATATTTGCCCGGGTACTTGTCCATCAGGAATTCGGCGGTTCTCTTGGAAACATAGCGGTGAGAGGTGCCGTGGAAGCCGTAGCGGCGGATTCCGTATTCCTTGTAATATTTATAAGGAAGCGCGTACATATACGCTTCGGGAGCGATGGACTGATGGAAAGCAGTGTCAAAAACCGCAACCTGCGGAACGGACGGCATAAGGGCTTCGCAGGCCTCGATGCCGACAAGGTTTGCCGGGTTGTGAAGCGGTCCTAAGGGGATACACTCACGGATAGCCTCCTTGACGCTTTCGTCAACAACGACCGAGCCGCTGAATTTTTCGCCGCCGTGAAGAACACGGTGACCGACGGCCGCAATCTCGTCCATGGAGGAAAGCACGCCGTATTCCTCGCCCGTCAGGGTTTCGATCAGCTTTTTGAACGCCGCGGCATGGTCTGCGCCGCTTTCAAGGCTCATTTTGTCGATGACCTTCTGAAGCTTGCCGTTTTCATCGGGCAGCTTATGGGTGAAGGTCGGCTTCGGGGTCGTCAGCTGTTCGAAGATTCCGTTTGCAAGAACCTCCTGCTCAGGCATAAGATAAACGGTATACTTGAGAGAGGAGCTTCCGGCATTTACAATCAATTCTTTTACACTCATTGAAATTCTCCTTCAAATTTATTTGAAACGCCGGCGCGCCGGTAATCTCTGTTGAAGCGGAAAGGAACGGAAAAGTCGGTTTCCTGCTTCAGCGGGGGTTATCAGGTTGCCATACAAAATAATTATATCACAAGAAAAACGGCTTTGTCTACACTCTGAAGCTATTTAGAAAAATTTCGAAATAGTCTTGACTTTTCATGTGCAACCGCCTATAATCTATTTAGAAAGTTTTCGAAACAGCTATTAAGGAGGGGTTCTATGGCGTTCGGCAACACCTTCAAGGCTCTCGCCGACCCGGTACGGCGGGAAATCCTCGACTATCTCAAGCAGGGACGGATGTCCGCCGGGGAAATTGCGGCGAAATTCGACCTGACCGCCGCCACGGTTTCGTATCACCTGTCGGTCCTCAGAAAGGCTGACCTGATTTTTGAAACCAAAGAGAAAAACTATATTTACTACGACATCAACGTTTCCGTTTTTGAGGAAATGATGCTTTGGCTGTCGCAGTTCGGAGGGAATCGCTATGAAAAATATGAAAAATAAACCGGCCGTACTTCTCAGTGCCGCTGTCTGCCTTTTACCGTGCCTTCTGGGGCTTATTCTGTATCAAGATTTACCCGACCGACTGCCGGTTCATTGGAATATGGCGGGAGAAGCGGACAATTTTGCCGCAAAGCCGTTTGCCGTGTTCGGTCTGCCCATGATTCTTGCGTTTTTTCACCTTGTCTGCCATATCGGCGCCTCAGCCGACAAACGCAGAGACAACTATTCAAAGGCACTGGAAACCATGACGTATTGGTTCATCCCGGCCCTGTCGCTGATTCTTTGTCCGATGACCCTGCTTGCTTCAAAGGGTGTTGACGTAAAAATCGAAATCATCGTACCGTGTCTTATCGGACTGATGCTCGTCTTTGTCGGAAACTATCTTCCCAAGTGCAAGCAGAACAGCACCATGGGGATCAAAATCCCGTGGACACTGAAAAGCGAAGAGAACTGGAACAAAACGCACCACCTTGCCGGCAAGCTCTGGATCGTCGGCGGTCTTGTCAGCATCGTGTGCACATTTTGCGGTTATCCCTTACTGCTTTTCGCCGCGGTTGCGGTCGTGGTCACTGTTCCTGTTGTGTATTCGTTTATCCTTAGCCGAAAGCAGAGCGAAGAAGCGGAGTTTTAGTTTGATTTAATTTCACGAGCCGATAATATGACCGAATCTCAGAAAGGACAGGCAATTTTATGGACGATATTTTTGAAATCATAAAAACAAGAAGAAGCATAAGGGCTTTTAAACCGGACGAAGTTGACGAAGCCCTTTTGAACAAGGTATTGGAGGCAGGCACCTACGCTCCGACAGGCAGAGGACTTCAATCTCCGGTGATTGTTGCCGTCAGGGATAAAGAAACACGGGATTATGTTTCGTCGCTGAACGCCAAGGTGCTCGGTACGAACACTGACCCCTATTACGGCGCGCCGGTCATTGTGCTTGTTCTTGCCGACGGCGAAAGAAACACTTTTATTGAGGACGGAAGCTGTGTGCTTGAAAATATGATGCTTATGGCACACGCGCTCGGTCTTGGCTCGTGCTGGATTCACCGCGAACAGGAAATCTTCGATTCCGCCGAAGGGAAGGCGCTTCTTGAAAAATGGGGACTTCCGCAGACACTTCGAGGTGTCGGCTCGCTTGCCTTAGGTTACCCCGACCAAGCACCTCCTACTGCAAAAGAGCGCAAAAAAGACTATATTATTAAAATTTAAAACCAATCGTACAATATCCGCAGAAGCTGATTCGGGCTTTCTGCGGATTGTTTTTATATGACGGAATTTTCCGGGGATAATATAGTAAATGATTTACTATACAGGCAATCCGCAAAGCTGCTTCCACAATCACTACATGACAGTTATCCTCAAGGCGGCGTCAAGTATAGCCTTTCTCGGGAGAGGGACAGCCACCAAAGAGGGTGAGCTGAAATTTTAACAGTTGCTTGCGGGCGGTGATAAACCCCCTGTATCTGTTATCACTCGGTAAATTTTAGTTTGTCGCGTGGCGGTCGCAAGGCGACTCCAATGCCGGGGTGCATGGTGCTTAATTGAAAGCTGAGTGCTCGAGCAGTGGGCTAAGCGATAGATTTTAGTTTGTTTCACTAATGGTCAGTTTGTACTTTTTGGATTTAACTTCTTCTATTTTTTTACTTTTGCACTAATGCCGCGCGGGCACATACTTTCTGACAGACGCGTCAGAAAGTATGCAAAGAACGCTTTTGGTACGCGTTTTCTCAGCCGAGTTTTTTCTCGCCTTGAGGGCGAAGAAAAAACTGCGGGTCGAAAACGCTTCAGTCAGTCTGTGCTGACGGCAGTGTTCAAACGGGTCAGGCACAGCGATCCGAAACAGGAAAACACTAAGCGTTAATCGCACCTTGGCAGTAACAGTCGGTCTGATCTTTTCCGTGCCTGACGTAGCGGAAGATCGCTGATCTATTCAATAAAAACGCTTGTAGTCAGCAAGTGAAAATATACTTGATTCTGCTTTTTAGTTTTCATAACTTAAAGTTTCAGGTAAGAAGATTTAGACTTGCTAACCAAAAGTCAGAAAAAATAGCACAATAGATTTAACACAGCAAATATAAGAGAGATCAAAGAATCCTCAACGCAAACAGTGCGACCACACTTAGTGTTGTCCTGTTACGAAAAGCGTTCTTTGCATACTTTCTGACGCTTTGGTCAGAAAGTATGTGCCCGCGCGGCACTAGCGCAAAAGTAAAGATATAGAAGTAACTAATTCTAAAAGTACAAACTAACCATTGGTGAGATAAACTAAAATTTATTACTCAGCTCACGGCTCGGGCTGTCGGTGAAAGATTTCATGCAAGCTGCCCCGGCATTGGTGTCGCCACGTGACCGCCACGCGACTGCCATGCGACCATACGGGAAAAGCTGTCCCGTAAAGGAACAGCTTTCGGTTATTGTCTTGTTAAGCTCAGCCGAAAAACAAAGGCTTGTCGCGGCGCTTTCCGTTATTTTCTCGTTTTCAGTCGCATATGATCCGTCATCTGAGAAATAAAGCCTTTGATCTGATCAAACTGCTCGCCGAAATTTCCCGATTCCTCCGTGCGCAGGTTCATTTCTTTCGGGAAATACCGGTACTTTGTATCAATCAGGGTCTGCGCCGGCCCGTCGATTCCGAGCATAGTCAGATCCGTAATATCCGAAAAAGCAATCGCACCGAGCGGTGAAAAGTGCATACAGTCCGTCGTAAAAGGCTTATAAAGACGGGTAATATCGTTCGGGTCGGCAAGCTCATCGGTGTCGATAAATCCGTCGCAGACATCGTTGTTTTCAATCCAACGGTTGACCGCACAGCAAAAATCGTACTGCTCCTTCGTCCATGTCAGGTCGCCTTTTTTCCCGAGGAAGTCTCTTTCATAACCGTTCCACGGGGCAATTTTGGACAGATAGATCTTGATTCCTTTTTCATGCGCGGCCTCGGCAAGCAGCGTATAACCGTCCGTTAAATCCTTCACGGTAACCACAGGCACCTGCCCTTTCATGCTGACGATATTCGGGTGAGTGATGTCGTTGATTCCGATTTTGACGATGACCGCTTTTACACCCGCCTGACTCAATACGTCTCTGGGGAATCTTCTGATAGCGCTGTCGCCGTAAAAGTTTCCGATCAGTCCGTAGCCCCGATGAAGAAGCTTGTTGCCGGAAATCGCCTTGTTCACAACACTGATGTCGGTATGACCTGCCGTCAGGATTCTTTCCGTAAGGTGGATAAAGGCATCGTTGCAGAATGTCGAATCGCCGAACATAACGATACTGTATGCGTCTTCGCTTTCGCTCAAAACGTCGATGCCGCAAAGAAACGGGACAAAGTTACACGCCATGGAGCCGGAAGAAAGGCACAGCTTTTTCGGCGAACGTAGAGCCGGTTTGTTGATCTGGGAATACTTCACCTTCTTGGAAATGTAGGTAACCGCACTGTAAAGACCGCTTGTGTTGACCACTGTCTGATTTTCGAAAAACATGGAAACGCTGAGCTTTTCAAGGGCGCTTGTCGGAAACTCAATTTCGTCGGATATCGCTGTTCTTCCCGCCGGAATGGTAAGCGATGTTTTTCCGCCGTTAAAGGTGACGTTCCGTGCTGTTCCGCCGATAATACAGGCGGTGTCAACCGGCTCTGTGCGGGCTATGCTGACCGCATTGACGGTAACGGGCGTTTTTCCGTATTCGTTGGAGAATAAGAGCCTGATCATTTTTCCGCTTGCGGTGACGGTAAACTCCGTTCTTGTTGTTGTCCCCGCTTTCAGTACGTTAAAAAGGCTGATGTCCTTTTTCAGATAGTCCTTGAGCGAAATATAAAAATCCACGGGGCTCGTTCCCCAGCCGCCGATCCATTTTCCGCTATTGTCTGTCGATTTTTCCGCCATGGCATGATCTTTAATATACATTTTTCTCACTCCTTTGATACTTTTATAGCACAAAACAGACAAATGTCAATATAATTTATAAAATTTTTTAACATTTTTAAAATAAATTATGGATTTCTGACAACACATTTTGCTTATTTATAGTTTACTGCCCATTGCATCCGTAAAATGTTGAAATAACGGGATAAAACAAATCCGCCCGAACCGGTGCAGCTTACCGGCTCGGGCGAATTTTTTCGGTTTTTCATGCTAAGCTTTGGGAAAGGCAAAAAGGCGGCTTAAAATATGAGGTTCCTTCTTCTGTTGTCATTCAGTTACCGTAAATACCGCAGAGTATGCTTTTTGGCTGATCTGTTTTGTAATCCTGTACTCACCTACTTCAAGGAAATGGCCGAACATGGCTAAAACATTGATGGAATATTTATAGGTTCCGAGAGGATTGAGCATACTTGCAATATCATTAAAACTTGCATCTTCGGCAAATTCAACCGGAGCCCACTCTCCGTCTTCGTTTTTTTCAAGAGTAAAATATTCGTCAAAGTCAATGGTCCTGCCGCTGTAATTCCTGATTTCGAATTCAATCTGTTCACTTGAAACATGAACGGGCTGTGTAACCGCCATTTCGATTTGCCCCATTTTTCCTCCCGAAACCATGGCGACAAACGCAAGAATAACAGAGACAATACCGGTAAAGAATCTTTTCATGATTGATGTAATGTTAATGTTTGCTTCTGACATTTTCATTCCTCCTTTTGATATAAAGTCAGTAATCTGAATGCAACCTGTCAACACGTTCCGCCTTTTGTGCCGGCACAGCTCTCATCTCCGATAAACGTATGATACAACAGAATTCTTCTTTTGTCAACAGATATTTTGTATTACAAAATATAAAGTTTAGCAAAATTTCTTTTGACTTACCGCTTTTTCTGTGCTACAATAAAAATGGAATATCGGAAAGGACATAACGGTCGGAAATTACTGCCTGAGTTCCGGCCGCAGGGAAACGCTTTTGCTGAATACGGACAGTTTTAAAAGAGGAACCGTTGACCTTGCGGTTCTGAGTGTACTCAAGGAAAAGGATATGTACGGCTATGAAATCGTGAAGGCCGTATATGAAAAAAGCGGCGGTCAGTTTGAATTGCCGCTCGGGACGTTGTACCCTGTTTTATACCGCTTTGTGGAAAACGGGTATTTGTCGGACAGAGATGAAATCGTAAACAAACGGCTTCGCAAATATTATCATCTTGAAGAAAGCGGCAAGGAATACTTTCTGGCTCTCTTAGACGAGTACCGGAAGATTTCAGCCGGAATTAATCTTATTTTAGGGACGGTGAACCATGATGACGAAAACAAATGACCGTGAATTAAAAGAGTATTATGCCCGGATATCCAATTCGGTCGTTTGCAGCCGCAGACAAAAAAGTGCCTTTTTGAAGGAACTGAAAAGCAGTGTGGAAGAGTTCACACTCCATAATCCGCAGGCGTCTGTTGACGATATCGAGGCTTTTTTCGGCTCGCCCGAACAAATTGCGGCAAGCTTCACGGACAACACCGACAGCACAAAATTGAAAAAGACGTTTTCCGTCAAAAAGCTCCTTCTTCTTGCCGTCATTCTTGTATTGCTCATCTATGTTGCTTTCATCGTCATCAGCCTGATTGATGTACATGATGAGGCTCACGGTTATTTCATGGAGGGAATCCTGACCGTGATAAGTACTTTAAAAGGAGTGACCGCCGTATGAAAAGAATCATTTCCATTCTTCTGTGTTCTGTTTTGCTTGTTGCACCTTTTGCTCCCTTTGCCGCTGCCCAAATCATCTCAGAGTCTGAAACCGAAACGCAGTATTTTGAAGACGGATCGTATTTAACAGTCACCTTGTGCAGAGAACCACCGGGAGAAGAAGCCGAAACGACGCCGTCCTTTATCGGACGGATACTGAATATGATGAAAAGGCTTGTCGCCCTGCTCACCGGGCAAAAAAGCATTTCCAGAACCAAATGTGTCGATTATTATGACGCAAAGGGAAAGCTGTTATGGGGAATTTATCTGACCGCCGGTTTTACCTATAACGGCAAAAGTGCAAAATGCACGAAAGCGAGCATCTCTCATGATATTTTCGATTCCGACTGGAAGCTGATTTCCTCCTCGTGCTCAAAAAACGGAGCAACCGCAACCGGATGTTTTTCAATAAGGCAGTATAAATTAGGGGTACCGCTCAAGCTGATTGAAAAAACGCTGACGCTTACTTGCAGTGCAGACGGACAGGTTACATAACAGCGGCAGCCTCTGCTATAGGATATACCGTGTACATCGAAAAGGAGATTGACCGCCGTGACCAATTACCAGAAAGAGCTTGACAAGCTGATTGAAACAAACAAACAGGAGGGCATCACGCCCTCCCTGCTTCTTCATGCCTGCTGTGCACCGTGCAGCAGCTACTGTTTAGAATACCTTGCTGAATATTTTAAGATTACCGTATTTTACTACAATCCGAATATTCACCCCGAAAGCGAATATGCACACCGTGTTTCCGAAGAAAAAAGACTGATTTCATCTCTTGAGGTCAGAAACAAAATTGACTTCATCGAGGGGGAGTTCAACCCATCCGATTTTTACGAAGCCGTAAAAGGACTTGAGAACGTAAAAGAGGGCGGCGAACGGTGCTTTCGGTGCTATCGGCTGAGACTTGAAGAAACGGCAAAGCTTGCGCAAAAGCTCGGCTTTGATTATTTCACGACTACACTTACGATCAGCCCCTTAAAAAATGCGGCAAAGATCAACGAGATCGGAGAGGAGCTCGCCGAAAAATACGGCGTCAGGCATTTACCGTCCGACTTCAAAAAGAAAGAGGGCTACAAGCGCTCGATCGAGCTTTCAAGGAAGTTTGATCTTTACCGACAGAATTATTGCGGATGTGTTTTTTCGCGCCGTGAAAGAGAAGAAACCGCTCATGCCGAAAACGCTTGAGCGGTATTTTCATTCAAATGTCATAAGAATTCCCGGCCGGAAATTCTTTCAGACTGCCTTATTCGATTTCTTTTCCGAACGGAGCCAGAGACAGCTTCGCAAGCTTGAAAAACTGCTTACCGAACGGGATGCCGACGATCGTTACGCAAAGCAACAATCCGAAAACGGCGTTTTCAAGCGCCATCGGAAGCCCGGTGAAAATGATCCAGAAAATGTTCGCCACCGTGCTCACTGCCGAGCCGCCGTCCTTGATCTCTTTTCCGAACGGTGCCAGGGACAGCTTGGCAAACTTGAAGCATTGTTTGCCAAGCGGAATGCCGATAATCGTCACGCACCAAATAAGACCGGCAAAAGCCCAGCTGATCGAGCTGACAAGTCCGCCGCAGAGAATCCACAATATATTTCCCATCGTTTTCATTTTTTATATGCTCCTATCTTTTTTAATAGCATTTCGGCGATTCCTTAAGATCAGGAACCGCCTTTATTCTATCACTTTTTCACACTGTGTCAAGAGCAGACGTTTTGGAAATCAGCCGACAACGCCGGCTCCGTTGTTGATCAGTTCAAACATCGGCGCAAAAACGAGTGACACAATCGTCATCAGCTTAATCAGAATATTGATTGACGGGCCGGAGGTATCCTTGAACGGGTCGCCGACCGTATCGCCGACAACAGCCGCCTTGTGTGCCGGGCTGCCTTTTCCGCCGTGGTTTCCGCTTTCGATGAACTTCTTGGCGTTGTCCCAGGCGCCGCCGGCGTTGGACATGAAAATTGCAAGCAGAACACCGGTGACAAGAGCGCCGGCAAGAAGTCCGCCCAGTGCGTCAACACCCAGAAGTGAACCGATGAAGATCGGAACAACAATCGCCAGAAGACCGGGCACGATCATTTCGCGCAAAGACGCGTTGGTCGAAATGGCTACGCAGGTTTTATAGTCGGGCTTCGCCTTGCCCTCAAGAAGTCCGGGGATTGTCCGGAACTGACGGCGGACCTCTTCAATCATCTGGTTTGCTGCCTTGCTGACTGACTGCATGGTCAGAGCGGAGAACACAAACGGAAGCATTCCGCCGATTAAAAGACCGATGACAACATTGCAGTTGAGAATATCAATCGTGTCGATATGAACCGCTTCTTTATAGGAGAAGAAAAGCGCAAGTGCCGTCAGAGCCGCCGAACCGATGGCAAAGCCCTTGCCCATAGCGGCAGTTGTGTTGCCGACGGAGTCAAGCTTATCGGTGATTTTTCTGACGGATTTGTCAAGCCCTGCCATTTCGGCGATGCCGCCTGCGTTATCCGCGATCGGACCGTAAGCGTCAACAGCCACCGTGATGCCGGTTGTGGAAAGCATACCGACTGCGGCAAGAGCGATTCCGTAAATGCCGCCGCCCTCTCCGCATTTGTTACCAAAATAGTATGCGACAAAAATGCCGATGCAGATAAACACGATCGTGACCGCCGTGGACTGGAAGCCGACGGCAATACCGGAAATGATATTCGTTGCCGTTCCGGTTTCGGACTGCATGGCGATCTTCTTGACCGGACGGTAGTTGTCGGACGTATATACCTCGGTAAAATAACCGATCAGAGAGCCGACGGCAAGACCGGCAACAACCGTTGCGGCAAGATGCAGCGAGCCGAAAAGCAGCCAGCTCATCACAAGCGTTCCGACAAGCACCAACAAGCTTGCAACATATGTACCGATCTTCAGATATTTCGACGGATGTCTTTCGCCGCGGACAAAAATACTTCCGATAATGGAAGAAACCAGGCCGATCGCGGCAATCGCCAACGGGAACAATGCACCGGCAAGCACTTTGTCAGGCATTGCTTTCTGACAAAACAGAAGTCCGAGCGTGATAGCGGAAATGATCGCGCCGCTGTAGCTTTCGAAAAGGTCAGCGCCCATTCCCGCAACGTCGCCTACGTTGTCGCCGACATTGTCCGCAATAACGGCAGGATTTCTCGGGTCGTCCTCGGGGATACCGGCTTCAACCTTACCGACAAGATCCGCACCGACGTCGGCGGCCTTCGTATAAATTCCGCCGCCCACACGGGCAAACAGTGCGATTGACGACGCACCAAGACCGAAGCCGAACAGAATATCGGCGTCCTTGGTGATGGCATACACCACGGAAATGCCAAGAAGTCCGAAGCCCGCAACGCAAAGACCCATAACCGAACCGCCCGAAAACGCGACGGAAAGTGCCTTTCCCATACCCTTGTCACGGGCAGCCTCGGCGGTTCTGACGTTCGCCATGGTCGCAACGCTCATGCCGCAGTAACCGGCGGCAACGGAAAATACCGCGCCGATCAGAAAGCAGACCGCTTCCGCCCAGTTGCCGATCAGAACGCCGATCGCAAGAAAGACAACTGCAACGAACACAATGATAATCCGGTATTCGGAATACAGGAACGCGGTTGCACCGTCGTGAATCGAGCCGGCAAGCTCCTGCATTCTCTCATTTCCCGGGCTTTGCTTTTTCACACGGAACGCAAGAAGAAGCGCAACGAAAAGCCCCAACACGCTGATAAGCGGAATAAAATACACTAGTTTCTCCATATTTATCTCCTTTCAGATGAAACAAAAAGCGGCGGAAAGACCGCCCATAGTGATGAGAACGAAATGGAGATCCGTTCTTATTGTTCAATAATATACCGAAAATTCTTACTTGTCAACAGAAAGGGGATATTTTGCATAATTTCTATAATATTTTTTATAATTTTTTATATATCTTGCCAAAGGATTGTAACAATTCCATGAGTTTGTGCCACATTTTTGCCGTAAGACAAGCAAAAAGCCGCCTTTTTATCAGGCGACCTTTCTCTTCTTCACTTATCGGTTTTTGTACATTTTCTCGTAATACGCGGTGTACTCGCCGCTTTTGATCTTCTCCCACCAGTCACGGTGTTCAAGGTACCATGCAACCGTTTTTCCGATTCCTGTTTCAAAGTCCGTTTCGGGGAACCAACCAAGCTCGTCTTTGATTTTTGTCGGGTCAATGGCGTACCGTCTGTCGTGGCCGGGCCGGTCCTTGACAAATTGTATGAGGCTTTCGGGTTTGTTAAGCTTTCTGAGCACGGTTCTGACCACTTCAAGGTTTGTTCTTTCGTTGTGGCCGCCGATGTTGTACACTTCACCGATCCTGCCGCGTTCCACAATCAGATCGATCGCCTTGCAGTGATCCTCCACATAAAGCCAGTCGCGGACGTTTGCTCCGTCACCGTAAACGGGCAAAGGCTTATCGAAAAGCGCATTGGTGATCATCAGCGGAATCAGCTTTTCGGGGAAATGGTACGGACCGTAGTTGTTTGAACAGCGGCTGATCGTAACCGCCGAGCCGTAAGTTCTGTGATACGCCATGACAAGCAGGTCTGCCGAAGCCTTGCTTGCCGAATAAGGGGAAGAGGTATGAATCGGGGTGCTTTCCGTAAAGAAAAGATCGGGTCTGTCAAGCGGCAGATCGCCGTAAACCTCATCGGTCGAAACCTGATGAAAGCGGATATTGCCGTATTTCCGGCAGGCATCGAGCAGAACCTGCGTACCTAAGATATTCGTTTTCAAAAAGATCTCCGGCTCGTCGATCGAGCGATCAACATGCGATTCGGCGGCGAAGTTGATCACCGCGTCAAAGCTTTCCTCTTCAAAAAGCGCATAAACGGCTTTGCGATCGGTAATATCTCCTTTGACAAAGCGGAAATCCGGATTTTTCATCGCTTCTTCCAGCGTTTCAAGATTTCCGGCATAGGTCAACTTATCAAGGCAGACGATTTTTGCGCCCGGGTGTTCTTTGAGCATATAGTAAACGAAGTTGGAACCGATGAAGCCGGCGCCGCCGGTGACAAGATAGGTTTTCATGTTCGTTCTCCTTTGACGTTTTTAGAGATTACTTATATTATACTGCAAAACCGCCGAATTGACAAGCCGGCGGTTGAATAAAACAATAATCACAATAATCCACGATAAACACGGTAAAAATGAAAAAACGATTCCATTTTTAAATTCAAAAGTTTTCCGTAAAAAAACTAGGAAGATGTCACAGACACCCCCCATACAAAAACTTAACGTTTTTTGTTGTCACTGTTATTATATGTAGTTTCAATCAGAAAGTCAACAATTTTTTTGAAAAATAAATAGGAAGATTTTATTATATCCTGATTTTCAAAATAGTCCTTATGTTCCACCATTCGTTTATTGACCAGATCATCCAATTCAAAAAGTCTATGTTTCTTTACCGGTTCAAAGGTGACCTTACTGTACAAATAGACCAAAGCCGTAAGCTCATATACCGCCCTGACGCTTAAACCGCTTTTTCGCTGTGACGCAGTGATTGTCGGTATCGAAGCGATAAACTGACTGATTTTTGCCGTCGGTTTTGAAGTACCCTTTCTCAAATCATGAATCAGACAATTATTATGGGCGCACGCATTTCTCAAGCTTTTCACCGAGCGAAGAATCCCCGTATAGTTTTCCTTTTTGGGATAAATTTCGTAATACATGGAATAAAACTTCGTAAAATCTCCGAAGGTTATGATCTCCATAAAAGCCCAGACCGGACAGTCTACATCGGTTTTGTCAACATCAATTTTGTCGTTTTCATTGTCAGATTGATAAAAAGTAAAATACTTATCAATCAGGTCACCGACATAAGTGCTTTTTGATTTATAATAGATGTCGCTGATCAGATATTGATTCTGACGCAAAAAATCTCTGACAATTGAGTAGCCGTCCTCCTGACTGTTAGCCGTAATATCCGCAAGCATTGACACTTTCAGACTGTGTTCGATATCCAGACACATTTTTAAAACTAAAAAGCGAAGATGCATATCGATTGTAGCAAGCTCAGATAAATATCCGAAATCAAGATCAATATATTTTCCCTTGTTTTCTCCGATAAGATATTTCTCATAATTTTTACGATAGGAAGCGGTACGGAAATAATTGTTGTGTTCCCTCAGATACTCTATGATTTCGTCTTCCGTTTTCAATTCAAATCGTATGTTCTTTTCCCTCATTTTTTCAATCAGTTCTTCCGGGGTCTTTTTCGGCGGTAATTTTTCCATATTTACACTTCTTCCCAACACTTATTTTTCACAGTCTGACCCGATAATCTTCCGCAAACCATCAAAATCAATGGATTCTCTTTTTTACATATTATATACAAAGAAGCAATTTGTCAATACAGCCGACTGTAAGCTCTACGGAAAATACATTGGAAGCGAATGAAGCCGAAACATATCTGAATAAGAGTTCCCAATATATAAAAAAAACCGCCGAATTGACAAGCCGGCGGTTGAATTGTTATGTTTTCTTTTTAAATTTACGGTTGCAGAACGGACAGGTGATCTCGATCTTGCCTTTTCCCTTCGGTACGCGAAGCGTGTGCTTACATTCGGGGCACTTGAAATACCGGTGCTCCTTGTCCTTCGAATGCTTATATTTTACGGAAAAGAAGCCGTAAACGGGAAGCCATAGCTTCATGAATTTTTCATTTTCTCTTTGCCGCGCGTCAATATTGGCAGACAAAGCTCTTATCAGTACAAAGATGTAGGGGATAAGACCGAGGAGCTTATAATAATAGTGTCTTGAAAAAAAAGAAAGAATAAAAGTCAGAATACAGCCGAGAGCGATCAGAAAAATATTGAGCGGGTCAATCCCGTAACGCCCCCGCATAAACTCGCGCAATCTGTACATAATTGCAATGACGCTTCCTTTCATTTTGGTGATAATAACGGTAATTATAATAAGCCTACTTTAATCAAAAATTAATTGATATGAAGTTCGGTGTAAATTTATGAAAAAATATTGATTTTATCGACAACGCGGTTTATAATGTTAAAAATTTCGGCTGAGCCAAAGCCTTGCAGGCAAGGAAAGCCGGGAACGTTTATTACCTGATTCGTTTTGAAAACGAAAGGAGAGTCCAAAATGAAAACCGTTAAAAAACACCTCAAACGTTACTTTGTCGATGCGATGAGCGCCATGGCCTTAGGTCTTTTTTCCTCGCTCATCGTCGGCCTTATCATCAGTCAGATCGCGAAAATTCCGCACCTTGATTTTCTTTCCCCGATGACCGAAGTGCTTGCCGCCTCCTCCCCCGTTGTCGGTGCTGCTATCGGCGCTGCCATCGCGCACGGTCTCGGAGCAAAGCCGCTTGTTATTTTCTCTTGTATCGCTGTCGGTGCTTACGGCTATGCGGCGGGCGGTCCCGTCGGTGCTTTTGCCGCCGCCGTCGTGGCAAACGAAGTCGGCTCGCTTGTTGCGGGTAAGACCAAAATTGATATCGTAATCACTCCGATCGTGACGATTATTTCCGGCGGTCTTATTGCGATGCTTGTCGGCCCGTATCTTTCGCAGTTCATGACATGGCTCGGTTCGGTTATCAATGCCGCCACCCAGCTTCATCCGTTCCCGATGGGTATCACCGTTTCTGTCCTTGTCGGTCTGATTCTGACCGCCCCGATCAGCTCCGCCGCCCTTTGTATCATGCTCGGAATCGACGGAATTGCCGCCGGTGCGGCTGCTGTCGGCTGTGCGGCACAGATGATCGGCTTTGCCGTCACAAGCTATAAGGAAAACGGAGTCGGCGGCCTTCTTTCACAGGGTCTTGGCACCAGTATGCTCCAGTTCGGCAACATCATGCGCCATCCGCAGATCGCGCTCGCTCCCACGCTTGCCGCCGCCGTCCTCGGACCGATTTCCACATGTGTGCTGAAAATGACGAACACGGCAACCGGCGCCGGAATGGGCACCAGCGGTCTTGTCGGTCAGTTCGGCGCGTATTCGGCAATGAGTGAAAGCTTCGGCGCAGCAAAAACAGTCGTCCTGATTGTCGTCATGCACTTTATCGCGCCTGCCGTTTTATCCTTATTGTTCCACTTTATCTTCAAAAAAATCGGTCTTGTCAAAGATGAGTATTTAAGACTTGAAAAACCTGAATAATGATATATAATATATATTATTATATGGAAAGGACGCGGATTTTCCGCCGGTAACAGATATGAATGCCTACGATTTTGACGAAACGATTTACGACGGAGAAAGCTCGGTTCAGTTTATTTTAGCCTATTTAAAAAACGACCCGAAGATCGTCAGCTTTCTTCCTGCGGTCGTGAAGGTCATGCATAAGTACAACAAGGGTCAGATCTCCCTTGAGGACTTTTCGACCAAATACGCCGCACAGCTCAAGGAATATTTCCGTGACAACGACGTGGACCTGATGAGTCTTGTCAATGACTTCTGGGACAAACACGAAAAGAACATCAAGCCGTTTTATAAAAAGATCCAGCGCGAGGACGATATCATCATCACCGCTTCGCCGGACTTTATGATGCGTGAGATCTGCGACCGTCTCGGAATCAAGAATCTTGTAGCCTCTCACTTTGACATTGAGACCGGCGACATTAAGCGCGCCTGCTTCCGTGAGGGCAAGATCGACTGTCTGCGCGAGGACTTCCCCGACGCGGTTATCGACGATTTTTACACCGATTCGATGAACGACAGCTTCCTTTTCCCGTTCGCCAAGCGGGTGTTCATGGTCAAAGGCAATAAGATCAAAAAAATCAAAGGCTGAAAACAGTATAGCAAAAGCCGCAATCTGTGTTTTGCAGACTGCGGCTTTTTTGTTGTCCGACCACCAAAGGAAACGGTTGCTTGTTTTGACTTGCCTTTAGTTGATGTTGTAAATGTCTTCGTAGTTTTCCCGTTCCGCCTTTGACTGCGGCTCTGAGGGAATCAGTCCCGTACATTCCGTGGCGGACATTACGGTGAAGCGGTCATACAAAAAATCGCTGATATCGCCAAGGTTGTACGGATCGTTTTCGTTCTTCCGGTGGTTTCGGTGCTTTTTGCTGTCGTTCAAGAAAATCACTCCCGGTTCGTTTCGATTGCAGTCATCAGACATCTGACGCGTCATGATTATTTTTCCCGAACAACGGCGAAAAAACACGGAAAATGTTGTTTATTTCAAAATTTCGTTTGCGAAAGCGTTCAGCTTTTCAAGCGTTTCTTCGTCCGCAAGATAGCCCACCGAATCAATGGCGGCGAACGGCGACAGCACGGTAAGCGAAACCGCCGTTCCGTCTTTCTTTGCGATAAAAAAGCTGACCGTCTGTCCGTCAACGGAAGAGTAGCTGTTATCAAACTGATAAAATTCAAGGCTTTTCAAAAGCTTAACTGCCTGCTTAATTTGCTCGGCGGAAAGCTCGGCATCTTTCCCGGTCGGGTATGCGCTGACCGTGATTTTTTCAATATCGCTTTCTGTTAAGTCGGCAAACGGCTTTTTGGTGTCCGTTTTGGCGGAAAACACCGCGCCGTCTTTGATTTCGTTTGCAATTTTACTGTCGGTCACCTTGACGGAGGACGACGCTTTTTTATCGAAAATAAGCGTGGCTTCGTCCGTGACTTTGAAAACATACTTGTACTGGCCGTCGTCGGCCTTACAGATG
>JBJFHV010000087.1:0-3422 GCA_051894015.1 Acutalibacteraceae bacterium
GCGGAAGAATCATTGTCGATCCGACAAACGAGAGCTGGAATCTTGTCGTTGTCAATGCGGGACGGGAAATTCCGAACGGATATCAGCCGAAACTTGCAGAAATATTAAATAGCGGAAAATATCTTGATTACCGCGTTGCTCCCTATTACGAAAAAATGTATTCTGCCGCAAAAAAGGACGGAATCACACTCACCCCGTACTCCGCTTACAGAAGCTATGACCGCCAGAAACGAAACTACGAAAAACGGATCGAAAACAATATGAAGCAGTATGGACTCAGCCGCGAAGAGGCGGAAAAAGAGGCGGCAACCGTAATCCTGCCGCCCGGAACCAGTGAGCACAATCTCGGTATCGCCGTGGATATCTGCAACACCAAAAGCTCCTTTGCGTCGAGCAAGGAATATGCCTGGCTTCAGATGCACGCCCACGAATACGGCTTTATTCTGCGCTACACAGCGGAAAAGCAAGCTGTTACCGGCATCATTCCCGAGCCGTGGCACTGGCGTTATGTCGGCGTTGAATATGCCAAGAAAATCAAGGACAGCGGACTTTGTCTTGAAGAATATCTTGACGCGGCCGGTATTTCTTATTGATAAGCAGAAAAAGTGATGATAGTCATAAAGACCGCCCGAAATGAGCGGTCTTTTTTATTCGGCTATTTTATTATTTTCGTCTCAGTTATACTCTCCTACGATTTCGCCGTTTTTGTAATACACTCTCTTCACTCTCGGCATGAAGGTGCAGACAACCTCGTAGCAGAAGCTGTGGCACATTTCGCCCAAAGTTTCGGCAGAGATTTCTTCGTCTCCGCTTTTTCCGAGCAGAACGGCGTGATCACCGACTTTAACGTCGGGAATATCCGTCACGTCCACCATGATCTGATCCATGCAGACCTTGCCTCGGATCGGCGCTTTTTTGCCGTTGATGAGCACATAGCCGACACCCGTCAGACACCGTCTGTACCCGTCGGCGTAACCGACGCAGACGGTTGCGATTTTTCGCTCGCTGTCCGCCACATAAACATGACCGTAGCCGATACCCGTGCCCGGCGTGACGGTTTTGACGTGGATAACGTGGCTGATCACCTGCATGGCGGGCTTGAGCGCAACTCTGTCCTTCTGCACCTCGTCCGACGGATACATACCGTAAAGGGAAATGCCCATGCGTACCATGTCGTACTGCTTGTCAAATTCAATAATACCGGCACTGTTGCAAAGGTGCTTGATCGGGATTTCGACTCCCCTTGCCTCTAAAAGACCGATAAAGCGGTCAAAGCGTGCGGTCTGGCTGTCAGCTGTCGTCTTATCAAAATAATCCGCCTTGGCGTAATGGCTGAACATTCCCTCAACGGTAATGCCGTCTAAAAGCGTCATCTTTTTCACGATGTCCGCACTTTCCTCGGTGTCCGCAAAGCCGATTCTTCCCATACCGGTTTCCACGGCAATGTGAATCGGGACTTTCTTGCCGTACTTCATGGCGGCGTTCGAAAGCTCGGCGGCTTCGTCGTAGTTAAAAATGGTCGGCGTGATGTCCTTTTCAATCAGAATCGGATACTGATAGGGACTTGAGTAAGACAGAATCAGAATCGGTTTTCTGATTCCTGCGTCACGAAGCACAACGGCTTCTTCCAGTGCGGCAACAGCAAAATAATCGGTCTTTTCTTCAAGCACTTTTGCCACCTGCACACTGCCGTGGCCGTAGGCGTCCGCCTTGATCACGCTGCAGACCTTGACGCCGGGCTGGACTCTTCTTTTCAGCGAGTCAAAGTTAAATTCAATCGCCGAAAGGTCGATTTCGGCAAAGGTTCTGTAATAATACGGATAGGTATGCTCATTCGGCATTTTCATTACCTTCTTTACTTATTTGATAATTTCATGAAGCGGACAGATTTCTATGCCCTCTTTCAAAAATTCGTTTCTGATTTTCTCAACAAACATCAGCGCTTTTTCGCTGTCGCCGTGCACGCAGACGGAGTCCGGGCAAAGCTCGATTTCGTTACCGTTGATCGAGCGTACGGTTCCTTTTTTAATCATGCCGATCACACGCTCGGCGGCTTCGTCCTCGTCTTTGATGACAGCGCCGGGCTTTGTTCTTGCCACAAGAGAGCCGTCGTCCTCGTAAGCACGGTCGGCAAACACCTCGCACGCACAGGGAAGCCCGATTTTCTTCGCCTCAGAGAGCATCAGACTGCCCGAAAGACCAAGCAGAATCAGCCCGGGGTTATATTCGTAAACGGCTTCGCAGATCGCGGCGGAAAGCTTTTCGTCCTTTGCCGCCATGTTATAAAGTGCGCCGTGCGGCTTGACGTGGCGAAGAACGATGCCCTGCGACTTACAAAAAGCGTCAAGCGCTCCGATCTGATAGGTAATCATCGCCTTGACGTCGGCAGGCGCCATGTTCATGTTCCGTCTTCCGAAGCCCTGCAAATCCGGGAAGCCCGGGTGAGCGCCGATCGATGCGCCGTTTGTCTTACAAAGAGCCACGGTTTTACTCATCACAGTCGGGTCGCCGGCGTGAAAGCCGCAAGCAACATTCGCCGAAGAAACCAGCGGAATAATCCGGTCGTCAAGACCGATTTTATAAGCGCCGAAGCTTTCGCCAAGGTCGCTGTTGAGGTCGATTCTGTACATAATTTGTGACCATTCCTTTCTATATAATGCGTAATTCGTAATGCGTAATGCGTAATTGAGGTCGCGCTTTTACGCAGTGCTGATTGGAAACACAATACCACGGAAACGGCAGATATGTGTCAGGAAGTTGTTGATTGTAAAAGTTGTAAAAAGGGTAAGCTAAGCTGAATTTTACCTTGTGCTATCGAGGAGTAGGTAAACCCCTCTGTCACTTCGTGACATCTCCCCTTTCAGGGGAGAAAACATTACATCAAGATTCTTATAAAAGGGTTCTCCCCTAAAAGGGGAGATGTCAGCTTTGCTGACAGAGGGGTCTCTGCCAAGGCGGCCGGTGCGTCGAAGCCGCACCGTTGCCGCTGCCGCAGGCAGCGGCAACAACAAAACCGCAAGGTTTTGTCGGCCGCCGTCCCACCGCAGAAAGAGACTTTCCCGAAGCCACCCGGCTTCCTGTCACTTATAATCTACAAACTGCCCTGCACGGAAAAGCCCGCTCTGCGGACAGCAACTTCCTGCCAAAAGCGAGTACACCCGCGACCGCAATATTCACTATTCAATATTCATTATTCATTCGAACCAAAAGGTCCGCATCAGTCCTTGAGCAGTGTATTCTTCGTATCGGTAATAAACATATGCCCCGGTGCGTGAGAAATCGCTATCGGCGGCTTTGCACTCATAACGGCTGACTGCGGCGTCACACCACAGCACCAGAACACGGGGATTTCGCCGTCTTTAATCGTAACGCTGTCGCCGAAATCGGGCTTACCTATGTCCTTGATCCCGATTTTCTCGGGG
>JBJFHV010000088.1:0-3400 GCA_051894015.1 Acutalibacteraceae bacterium
GGTTTCGGTAAGACTGTTGAACACAACAACCTCATCGACTCTGCCGATAAATTCGGGTCTCAGGAAGTCGGAAAGCGCTTTCATGACCTTTTCTTTGGTCGCCACGTTCTTATCCTTGCCGAAGCCGATCGAACCGCCTTTCAGCTCGCTTCCCGCATTGGAGGTCATGATAATAATTGTGTTTTCAAAATTGACGTTCCGACCCTGCGCATCGGTAATTCTGCCCTCGTCAAGAATCTGAAGAAGAATGTTCATAACGTCCGGATGCGCCTTTTCGATTTCATCGAACAAGACAACCGAATACGGCTTGCGTCTGACCTTTTCCGTCAGCTGTCCGGCCTCGTCATAACCGACATAGCCCGGCGGCGAACCGATGATTCTCGACACGCTGTGCTTTTCCATGAATTCGGACATATCAAGTCGGATCAGCGTTTCGGGTGTATTGAACAGTTCGGAAGCCAGCTGCTTGACAAGTTCCGTTTTTCCGACGCCCGTCGGACCGACAAAAATAAACGATGCCGGTCTTCTTCTCGGACTGATCTGAACACGGTTACGCTTGATAGCGGCGGCAACCGCTTCGACAGCTTCATCCTGACCGATGATTTTTGATTTCAATGTTGCCTCGAGACCCGAAAGACGTTTCAGGTCGCTTTCGATCACTTTGTTCGCCGGGATTCCCGTCCAAAGCTCAATCACTTTGGCAATATCCTCTTCGGTAACAGCGTTGTCTGACGCTTTGACCTGAAGATCCTCTGTTGCATCTTCGCATTTTACGATGTCGGACTTGATGTTCGCCACGGCTTCATAATCGACCTCGGAAGCGGACATCAGCTCCTCCTGGCGGCGTCGGAGATCCCTAAGCTTTCTTTCGTTCAGTTCAAGGTCGCTGATCGCCTTGTTCCGAAGATTGGCACAGGTGCATGCCTCGTCTAAAAGGTCAATTGCCTTATCAGGCAAAAATCGGTCGTTGATGTATCTTTCCGAAAGAATGACTGCACGCTTGACAAGGGCGTCGGAGATACATACACGGTGATATCTTTCGTAATACTTCTTGATTCCGATCAGCATTTCGGTCGCGTCGTCGATGGACGGTTCATCAACCTTTACGGGCTGAAAACGTCTTTCAAGTGCCGCGTCCTTTTCGATGTTTTTCCGATATTCGTTATACGTGGTCGCACCGATCACCTGAATCTCGCCTCTCGACAAAGCCGGTTTCAGAATATTCGCCGCATTCATCGAGCCTTCGGCGTCACCGGTTCCGACAAGGTTATGCACCTCATCAATGAACAAAATGACATTCCCGAGCGATTTCACCTCGGCAATCAGATTCTTGATCCGGCTTTCAAACTGTCCTCTGAATTGTGTTCCTGCAACAAGAGCCGTCAGATCAAGAAGCTGTATTTCCTTATCCGCCAGCTTTGCCGGCACCTCGCCTCTTGCGATTTTAAGTGCTAAACCCTCGGCAATAGCGGTTTTACCGACACCCGGCTCACCAATCAGACAAGGGTTATTCTTCGTTCGCCGGCAAAGGATCTGAATAATACGGGAAATCTCCTTTTCACGGCCGATAATATTGTCAATCTCACCGTTTCTCGCTCTCTGCGTAAGATCCGTACAATACATTCTCAAGAATTTATGTTCTTTTTCCTGCTTTTTCTGCTGCGTTTTGTTTTGCTGCGGCGCAGGCTTTACGGGTGAGACGGAATTATTCTCATTCTGAATCGGAAGACTGAGACCGAAATTCTTTTGAATGTTTTCAAGGAAGGACTTATTAAAGGGCATTGCCGGTGAACCGCCGGGTTCAAAATCTTCGTCTCCGTCCTGCTGAAAATCCATATCCTCAAACATATCGCCGATCTGATCGGTCAGGGCGATGGCGTCCTCTTCGGTCATACCCATACTGTCAAGCATCTGTTTAATCGGGCCGATATTCAGCTCCATTGCACATTTCAGGCACAAGCCCTCCGGCTCGGCCTTACCGTCAACAACCTTTGAAATAAAAACAACTGCAGGTCTTTGCTTACACCTGCTGCAAAGCACATTTTTCATAAATAGCTCCTAAAGTTTAAAACTGTGATAGAAAGGAAACACTGTGATTGATTCAGAGATTCCTTGATTTTATTTTGATGATTTTGCCGCTTTCTTTTCGCTGAAATGTTCTTTAAACTGTCTGTATGTTTCGGGCATATAGCTTGCAAAAGCGACAAGCGTAAGAATGGCGGAAATAACAACGAGAACGCCGGTCAACGCTTCGGGAAGTGTAAACAGGTTTCTGAACGCCCCGACCTCAGGACCGAAGCCGATAATCAGGATCATGATACCGTAAAATGCTGCCGTAGCGACCTTACCCGGCATTTCTGCGGCACCCGGTCTGATGTTCATAAGAAGCATAACCAAACCACCGATGACCATAACGGCCTCCTTGATCAGGAACACAAGGAACACCCAGCCGAAAGCGTTAATCAGCGTGCTGTCCGCATTTCTGAAAAGAATGAAAAGAATAACAGCAATCGTGATCTGCGTAAGCTTATCGGCAACAGGATCGAGAATCTTTCCGAGCGCGCTGACCTGATTGAAGCGTCGTGCGATTTTTCCGTCAAAAAGATCGGTAAGACCCGAAACCGCAAGAACGATCAACGCGGCAATCTGGTGATCGCCGAGGAAAAGAACGGCAAAAACAGGAATCAGTGCAATACGAATCACCGACAGGAGATTCGGAATCGTTAAACAGCCTTTAAATAAATCTTTCATAAGTTACCTCACATTCCCAATCAGAAGATTTGACCGCTGACTGAAGTTATTAAACTACTTACTGCCTTTACAATAAGTGAATTGCTCACTGCCTGAACAAACGGTTCGTACTGAACGGCACTTGCAATCACGCCGACAAGAAGAGCCAGTATGACGACAACAAAAACACCTTTCACCGCACCTAAGATTCCGCCAAGGGTCGTGTTCAGCTTGTTGATCGCCGGAAGCTTCTTGATTACGCCGTCGAGAAGCCGTACGACAATCTGAAGAAGAAGCCGGAAAACAATAACAAGAATAACAAAAATCAAGGTTTCGATGATCGCCGTCGCAACAGGCGAAACGATCTTTTCCATCAGCGTTTCGACAATGTTGTCGCTTGTCAGCTCAGAGGAAGAAATACGGGCGGCAAGCTCATCTTTGTCAATGCCGATCATACTCAGCATTCCGTTCAGATAATCGGGGATCGAATTGACGGCGGTTTCGATTTTTTCGCCGTACTCCATTGCCGACACACCGTCAAGCTGTTTCGCCAGCCTTGCTTCGATCGACGGGCCGAAATACTGACGAAAAACGGGCGGTGCAGCAGCTACCGAAACTGCCCTTGCCGCGATAACGGCAATAATATAAGCCGCAACATCAAACAGAGTCT
>JBJFHV010000089.1:0-3383 GCA_051894015.1 Acutalibacteraceae bacterium
ATTCCGACAAACAAGCCGGTTCAGAGAGTGGATCATCAGGATTCCATTTACATCAATACGCAGTACAAAATCGGTGCGATCATCAAGCAGATCATTGAGTGCCACGAAAAAGGTCAGCCCGTACTGGTCGGTACGGTTTCGATCGAAAAGAGTGAAATTGTTTCCGCCGCTCTCAAAAAGCACGGCATCAAGCATAACGTACTCAACGCAAAGTTCCACGAAAAGGAAGCCGAAATCATCGCGCAGGCCGGTAAATTCGGCGCTGTTACGATTGCCACGAACATGGCCGGTCGTGGTACCGATATCATGCTCGGCGGTAATGCAGAATATCTTGCCAAAAGCGAGATGCGCCGTCAGGAGTATTCGGACGAGCTGATCGCCGAAGCGACGGGCTTCAGCGAAACCGACAACGAAGAAATTCTCGAAGCAAGAGAAAAGTTCCGCACGCTCGAGAAAAAATACAAAGAAGAAATTGCCGACGAGGCCGAAAAGGTTCGTCAGGCAGGCGGTCTTTTCATCATCGGTACCGAGCGTCACGAGTCAAGACGTATCGACAACCAGTTAAGAGGCCGTTCGGGTCGTCAGGGTGACCCCGGTGAAAGCCGATTCTTCCTTTCTCTTGAAGACGATCTGCTCCGTCTTTTCGGCGGCGACAGAATGCTCAATATGGTCAAGAATCTCCCGATGGACGACACCCCGATCGAGGTCGGCATCGTTACCAAGGCGGTTGAAAACGCACAGCACAAGGTCGAAGGCAACAACTTCGCCGCCCGCCGTCATTTGTTAAGCTACGACGACGTTATCAACCGTCAGCGTGAGGTTATTTACAATCAGCGTGATCGTGTTCTCAACGGTGAGGACATGAAAAAGACCATCAAGAAAATGGTCGAGGAATCGCTTACGGATGCCGTTGCGTTCTATTGCCCGGCGGGCACACCGTCAAACGAATGGCACTTGGCTTCGCTTCGCGAGAAGTATCTCGGCTGGCTTACCAACGAGGACGACTTCAAAGACGGCAATCCGTCAAGCGAAGAAATTCTCGAAATGCTGCTTGACCGCGCCGACGCTCTTTATGAAGAAAGAGAACAGGCATTCGGCGAAGAGACCATGCGTGAAATTGAGCGTTCGATGCTTCTTCGCTGTGTTGACCTGAAGTGGATGGATCACATCGACGCGATTGACGAGCTCAAGCGCGGCATCGGTCTTGTTGCCTACGGTCAGAAAGACCCGATCGTTGCCTTCCGTGAGGAGTCGGCGGATATGTTCGACGCGATGATCGACTCTATTCGTGAAGATACGGTCAGAATCGTCCTTTCCGCCAAGTTCAGAACCGACGAAGAAGTCAAGCGTGAACAGGTCTCCAAGGTCACCGCAACAAGCGGCGGCGGAGACGGCACCGAGGAAAAGCGTCCGGTCAAAAAGTCCGGCAAGATCGGTGTCAACGATCCGTGTCCGTGCGGCAGCGGCAAGAAGTACAAAAAGTGCTGCGGCAGACCGGGCGCCAAGCAACAATAAAAGAAGGAATCTGCGGTTTTTTGCCGCAGATTTTTTTGATTACCGCTGTAATTTGTGATATGAATACGAAGCGGGAAAAACGTAACGCCGACGAATTTCGCCGACGTTATTCTTTTTCAAATTTTATGATATCGGAAACCTCGCAGTCGAGTGCATAGCACAAAGCATCAAGCGTTTTGGTACTGATTGCTTCGCCCTTTTTGATCCGATAAATTGTATTTGCGGAAAAGCCTTGCTTGAATATCAGGTTATATTCAGTAATGCCTTTTTTCAGCAGGGTCTGATAAAACGGCTCATAGCTTATCATGATCATATCACCAATTGTATTTTAGCATACTCAAAAGCTTGACAATACTCAATATATTGAGTATAATGCACTTATGATTCTTGAAATCAAAATAAAAGGAGGATTTTTACATGCAAACCAAAAATCAGAAAACAACAACATTCAGCAAAAGGACCGCATCGTTCTTCATGACAATTATGCTCGTTCTTTCGATCGTTCCGTTCGGAATTTTTTCGGCGTCGGCGGCGTCGCTGAACATTCCCTCAGGCGCAAAGTACTACAACGGGCATATGTATTATCTCTACAAAAGTGAAGCGACCTGGACGAAAGCCAAAAAGCTTTGCGAATCAAGAGGAGGTCATCTTGTCACGATAACAAGCAAGGGTGAAAACGACTTTGTTGCGTCTATGGTTAAAGGCGACGATGCGGTGTGGATTGGAATTTATCAAAAAGATAAAAACAGTTCTTTCAAATGGGTCACAAATGAAAAAGTATCCTATAAGAATTGGTTAGTTTATATTAATGAGACACCATATAAAGCTCCACAATATGTGATCAGTGATAAGGAAAACTATGGCGCATTATATAACGATGGAACATGGGAAAACAGACTGAACGAGAGCCTGAAAGCGGCTATTGATTACAATGACAGCGGTTGGGTCTATGATAACTCTATCCAAGGTTATATCTGCGAATGGGAAGTCGGTATGCCGACCGGTATCACACAGGTTTCGTCTTCCGCTTCTTCCATCACGCTTTCCTGGAAAGACAACGACCTTGTATCAAAATACGTGATCTATTATTACGACGCTTCCGCGAAAAAATACATCAAATACAAAACCGTCACCAAGACATCGATCACTATCAGCGGTCTTTCAAGCGCAACAACCCATAAAATAGGAATTTGCTCAGTCTTAAACAACAACGGCAAAACCCTGATCACACCGAAAACATATTTCAACGCCGTGACACTCCCCGGCACAACCAAAAACCTGAAAATCGAAGATAAGATTTCCCTTGTCTGGTCGGCTGTCAGAGGCGCGGACGGATACGTTGTTTACAGCTACGACAGCGATACCAAGAAGTGGGAAGTTTTTGACGTTGTGAAAAAGAACAGCTGTAAAATCGGAAAGAAATTCGGCAACGCCACCCAGCAGTTCAGAGTCAGAGCCTTTAAGCGTTCTACGGACGGCAAGAAATTCTACGGCGGTTATTCGAATACCGTGAAAAGATAACACAGATGAAGGGGGCTGTCGCATTTAGATGCAGAAACCGTTTTCTTCACCCCAAAGCTGTATATAGATACCGCGAGTGGGTGAAAAAAACGGTTAAAAAAGAAAAATGCAACCATTTAATTTTATGATTTCAGCATTTTTCTTTTTGTTCTGCGCTAAATGCGACAGCCCCTTTTGACTTTATACAAAGCAAAACCCGGATTTTCTCACGTCGCTCAATCCGATATGAACACACGAAAATTCATCGGTCAGAATGTCAGGGAAAAGCGGTACTTCGATTCTTTCGGTCGGCTTTAAAAACAAAGAAAGCGACAGAATTGTTTCGGTTACTGAAATGATAAATTCGC
>JBJFHV010000090.1:0-3365 GCA_051894015.1 Acutalibacteraceae bacterium
CGCTCGCCGTTTTCGGCGCAGTAACCGGTCAGTACCGTCAGAATGTTGAAGTCCGCCGAATGCTTGGTTAAAATGTCGGCGGCTCTTATAATCTGGTAAAACGAATTTTGCCCGGACGGCTTTTTGCGGAATTTGTTGCCGTCAAAGTCGCCGTCAAGACTAAGGCCGACAAGAAATTTGTTCCGGGCGAAGAATCTTGCCCATTCGTTGTCGATTCCCGTGCCGTTGGTCTGAATGCTGTAATAAATGCGGCTGTGCTTTTGATTCAGCTCGTTTACCGTGTCGACGAAAAACTTGAAATAATCCTTTCCGGCAAGCGTCGGTTCTCCGCCCTGAAAGGCGAACGCGACGCTCTGTCCGTCGGCAAAGGCGAGCGCTTTTTCAATCAGCACTCTTGCCGTGTCCTCGGTCATGATTCCGAAACCGAGGTGCTCTCTGTGCTCGGAAACGTCACGGTAAAAGCAGTATTCGCAGGAAAGATTGCAAAGTGACGAAGCCGGTTTGATCATTAAGGAAAGAGGCGGCATATTTTAACCTCCGTAATTTAAAACTTCAGTCCCCATTTAGCAAAATAGGTGAGAATGGATTTGATATGAATCAACAGAAGCTTCTTGTTTTTCTTGCTTTCCCGTTCCCAAAGGTGGGTGACGTCCGCCATCGGGTAGAAAAGCGCCTTGTATTTTTCCGAAACCCGTCTTGCGATGTCGCAGTCCTCAAGATACATAAAGAACCGTTCGTCAAAGCCACCGAGTTCCTTGAACACCGAAGTGCGGAAAAACATGAAACAGCCCGTCGCGTTCGTGATCGGGAAAGGCTTGTCCTGCGGCATATCGAGCATGCAGTAGTCGATCATTGTTTTGCTTGGTTCGTCGCCTTTGTGGAACCAATGGTCACCGAGGTAGCGCACGGTCGGGTTCTTTTTGCCGAGCATCTGAATTCTGCCGTCTTCGAAGCGGATCTGCGGCGACAGAAGACCGATGGTCTCGTCTGTGTCCGCAAAGGACGCAAGTTCACTGATCGTGTCGGATTTGAGAAGAATATCGGGGTTGATGACAACGTGATATTTTGAGTCAAGAAACGGCAGAACCTTGTTGTGACCCGCACCGAAGCCGCAGTTTTCTTTTGATTCAATCACCGTGACCTCGGGATAGTTTTCTTTGATATAGTCAGCCGTGCCGTCAGTCGAAGCGTTGTCCACGACGAACAGCTTGAAGTTTACGTCTTTGGTTTCGGAAAGAACGCTTTCGATGGTTCTTCCGATGATGTTTTTGCTGTTATACGTTACAATACAGCCGGAAACCGTGTAATTGTTCATAGTGCCTCCATTACTTCTTGAAAAGTATGCGTCCGGCAAGACGCTTGATTAAGTATCTGCGCCAATAGATCTTTTGCTTGAGCGTCGTTTCGCCGCCCGTGACATTATTGCCGTGAATCCGATAATAGATCAGTGGAACGTCGATCAGCTCGACCTTTCCGTAAACTTCACCCAGAAGCCCGATCCACTGGTCATGCATCGGGATATACCGCGGAATCGGCATAATGCGCTTTAACAGCTTGCGGCGAAATGCCATACAGCAGCCCATGTAGGAGTTCTTGGCGATGTTGTGAAAAAAGCCCTTTTTGCTTCCGCGTTTGGCGAAGAACGAATAATCGGTGATATTCAGATTTTCGTCGGTGATATAGGCGTTGTGTAAAACAAGGTCGGCGCCGTTTTCAAACGCCTGCATCACTCTTTTTACCTTCCCGTCGAGCCAGACGTCGTCCTGGTCGCAAAGAAAGATATAATCTCCCTTGCAGTATCGCAGGGCGTTCGTGAAGTTGGCAACCACACCTTTTCCTCTGCCTTCGACATAGGTAATTCTCGGGTCATCCGTCATTAAACGCCGGACAATATGTTCGGTTTGTCCGCCCGGCTTGTCGTCGGAAACGATAATCTCGTCGTCATGAGAAAGCTGGGGCAAGATAGACAGGATCTGCTGTTCAATATATTTTTCGCCGTTATAGGCGGCAAGTGCAACGGAAATCATACGGTACCTCCGTGGAATTACAAAATCTGTCATATTTTAGTATAACACGGGACGGACAAATTTACAAGAAAAAGGGCGTAAAGTAACCGCTAAAATCGAAGCCGGTCTGTTTTCAATCGGAACAGCCCGGCTTTTTATTTTCGGAATTTTTTGTGCTTTCAGATTTGACAAGAGCAAGAATTCGTTTAAAACTGTTGATATTTTCAAGTGCAAGCGGCAGGTATTTTTCGTCAATACCCGATATGGCTTCAAGCAAAACCTCCTTGTCAGAGGCGTTGGATTCTTTGCCGAATAAAATATAATCCGCCGACACATGAAGGGTCATACAAAGCTTCCCGAGTGTAGTCAGGGACATTCCTCTTTGACCGCATTCGATATACCCCAAAAAAAGCGACGAAATCTCAAGCATTTCCGAAAGCTGTTCTCTTGAAAGTCCCTGAGCTGTTCTTGCACGCCGGACACGTTCTCCGATTTCAAAATTGAAATTGTTTTTCATTCCGGTTCGCCTCCTGATTGACGAATAAATACTATCTATGAGTAAAAGTATATTCCTTACAGCTTGTAAGAAAAACTTACTAAAAGTATTGACAAAAAATTACTAATAGTTTATTATAGGGTGGCAGGCAGAGAAGAAATGAAAAGAATAAAAAAGGAGGTTGCCGCAAGACCTGCGGCGGCAAAAAAACAATGAGAACATTCAAAAGAGAAACCCTGATAAAAATGTATGTGGCTACGCTGATCATAGCGGTTATAACGGCTGTTGTGATGATCGTCGTCCAATTTACAAGCGGTGCGAAAGAAGACCTGATGATGTGGGTTATGTGCACACCGATTATCATCATCGCTTTCCCGCTGCTTTTCTGCGGTCTGATTCTGAACCTGAAAAAGACATTGGTGGGCTTGATCGCTCCTATTCCGATTCTTTCGTGCTTTTATCAGTGGTATATCGTTGGCTTCATATATGCGATCAAGGGACTGATTGCGATATTTAAGCATCAGGATCTTGTTATCGGCTCAGAGGAAACCTCAGATGATTGATAAAATTACGGGTTTTTTCGAAACCGCCTCCCTGACGCAGGTTCTGCTTGTCGGAATCGGAGGCTTGCTTATCGGTGCGCTGTTTATCGGCGCAGTTGTGCTTTGCTTCAGAATTGAGCGTAGCAGTGAGGTAAGCTCGCATTCTCTTGCAAAAATCATCATTATTGCCGTCGGTCCCGTTGCGGTATCGGTTATGTCTTTTTTTGAGCCGGAGGTTCCGCTGATAATCGGGCTTGTCGTTACGGCTGCTGCGGCGGTAGCGGTTACGGTATGGAATATCGTGTCGCTCGGTCTTTTTCG
>JBJFHV010000091.1:0-3341 GCA_051894015.1 Acutalibacteraceae bacterium
AAAAGGGAGTGAGATCATTCCCTTTTTCTTCATATATCATGGGAGGTCTTATATGAGCCAAAGCAGAAATGAATTCCTGCCTGTGAATTTCAGCGAGATGAAAGAGCGTGGTTGGGACGAGGTCGATTTTGTTTATGTAAATGGTGACGCCTATGTTGATCATCCGAGCTTCGGGGCGGCGATAATTACCCGCGTTCTCGAAGACGCAGGCTTTAAGGTCGGTTTTCTTGCTCAGCCGGATTGGCATTCCTGTGAACCGTTCAAGGAATTCGGTAGACCGAAGCTTGGCTTTTTTGTCTCGTCCGGTAATATTGATTCCATGGTCGCTCATTATACTGCGGCCAAAAAGAGACGAAGTGACGACGCTTACACGCCCGGCGGAAAAAGCGGTGCAAGACCCGACAGAGCCGTTATTGTTTATTGCAACCGCATCCGTGAAGCCTACGGCGATATTCCGATCGTCATCGGCGGACTGGAAGCGTCTTTACGCCGTTTTGCGCATTATGACTACTGGGACGATAAAATCAGACGGTCGATTATTTTTGATTCGCAGGCTGATCTGATTTCGTACGGAATGGGTGAGAAGCAGACGGTTGAAATTGCAAACCGTCTGAAAAACGGCGAACCGGTCTCGTCAATTACCGATGTCAGAGGCACTTGCTATGTCTGTGATGTCGAGAATACGCCGCTCGAGGGGGCAGAATGCCCTTCTTTTGAAAACGTAACAAAAAGCAAGCGGGAATACGCTGTTTCCTGCCGCATTCAGCTTGACGAGCAGGATCCGATCAGAGGAAAGCGGATTAAACAGCGTCACGGAAAGAAAATGCTTGTGCAAAACCCTCCGATGCCGCCGCTTACGACCGAAGAACTTGACGCTGTCTATGCTTTGCCGTATCAGCGCACTTACCATCCGAGCTATGAAAAATACGGCGGTGTTCCGGGAATCGAGGAAGTCCGGTTTTCCATTACGCATAACCGCGGCTGTTTCGGCGCGTGTAATTTTTGCTCGATAGCTTTACATCAGGGGAGATTTGTCACCTCCAGAAGTAAGCAGTCTATTATTGATGAGGCAAAACTGCTGACAAAACTGCCTGATTTCAAAGGCTATATTCACGATATCGGCGGACCGACTGCCAACTTCAGACGAACCTCCTGTGAAAAACAGCTGAAAAGCGGCTTATGCAAGGGTAAAAAATGCCTTGCTCCGAAGGCCTGTCCGTCGCTCATTGCCGATCACACCGAATATCTTGATATTCTGCGTTCGGTTCGCTCTTTGCCCGGTGTGAAGCGGGTGTTTATCCGATCGGGTATACGGTATGATTATATTTTAAAAGACAAGGACGAGACTTTTTTCAAAGAGCTTGTCCGCTATCACGTAAGCGGCCAGCTTAAGGTGGCTCCCGAGCATTGCTCAGCGCATGTGCTTGATAAAATGGGAAAGCCGCATATTGAAGCGTATATTGATTTCTCCAAGCGGTATTTTGAATTGTCTTCCAATGCCGGAAAAGAGCAATATCTTGTTCCGTATCTGATGTCCTCACATCCGGGTTCAACGCTGAATGACGCTGTCGAACTGGCTCTGTTCCTGAAAAAGCGGAAGATCCGTCCCGAACAGGTACAGGATTTTTACCCGACCCCGGGAACCGTTTCGACGTGTATGTTTTATACCGGTCTTGATCCGTACACAATGCAGGAAGTGTATGTGCCGAAAGATCCGGAAGAGAAAGCAATGCAAAGAGCACTGCTTCAGTATTACGATAAAAAGAACAGCCGTCTTGTTTTAAAAGCCCTGAAAAAATGCGGCCGATATGACCTGATCGGAAACGGCAGTAAATGCTTGGTTTTTCCGGAAAAATACGTTCATCAAAACAACACTGTGCAAGATAAGAGGGGAGTCAAAAGTGGAAAAGCGAAGAGTAAAAACCGGCGTTAAGTCGACTGCCTTTATCATTTTTCTGATATGCTGTGCCGCCGCACTGATTTACGGCCATAGCGAGCCGTCATTTGACCGTAATCCGACTACTGTTCATACAGTTGTTAATCAGCCTGAAGGAAATCGTGTAACAATACATTTTCTTGATGTAGGGCAAGGAAACAGCACGCTGATTCAATGCGGAAACAACGGCGTTTTAATTGACGGCGGTGAAAAGGAATACGGTGACACGGTCTGTAACTATCTATTGTCAAACGGCATTGAAAACCTCGACTGTGTGATTGCAACCCATCCGCATTCCGATCACATCGGAGGACTTATCGATGTCCTCGGGCGTTTTCCCGTCGATCAGATCATCATGCCGGCGTTGGAAGAATTCAATACGCCGACTACATCAACTTATGAAACTTTCCTTATGGCAATCAAAGAGAAGAATATTCCTGTTTCTGCGGCTAATCCGGGAGAGATTTACGGCTTCGGTGACTGTTCGCTCGAGATTTTAGGTCCGCTCAGTCAGGACGAAGAACTGAACAATATGTCGGTTGTCTGTCGTCTTACCGCTTTTTCTTCGACCTTTTTGCTCCTGGCAGATGCGGAAAAGCAGGAACTTCATGAAATCGAAGATTCGGGCGCGACTCTTTCCTGCAATGTGCTACAGGCAGGACATCACGGAAGCAATACTTCGGTTCTTACTTCATTTCTTGACTCGGCGGCACCGGACTATGTTGTGATTTCATGCGGAAAAAACAACAAATACGGTTTTCCCGGCGATAAAATTATGGAGTATCTGAAAGAGGAAAATATCGAGTACTACCGGACAGACTTACTCGGAAGTATTATTTTTACCTGCACCGAGGACGGCTTAACCGTCAGAACTAAGTGAACGGAGAAGAATCATGAAATATTCAGTTGACCGTATTGAGGCAAATCTTGCGATTTTGATTGATGAAGCCGGAAACCGGATCACGATACCGGAAAACTGCCTTCCGAATAATGCAAAGCCGGGCAGTATGCTTTTTAAAGAAAACGATCGGTATCTATTGGACAGCAATGAAACCGAAAGAAGGAAAAAGAAGCTTTACGACTTACAAAACAGCTTGTTTTCTGATAAAAATTGAAAATAACTCTTGCATTTTGCTTTTTGCTGTGATATAATTCACAAGATAACGCACGCAAGGGATTGGTATGCCTTGTTCGCATCATGCGGGTGTACCTTTGAACTTGCGGAGGTTAAAACAAAAGGAGGACAATGAAATGTCAGTAGTATCAATGAAACAGCTTCTTGAAGCCGGCGTTCACTTCGGCCATCAGACAAGAAGATGGAACCCGAAGATGAGCGAGTATATTTTTACCGAAAGAAACGGTATCTATATCATCGACCTTCAGAAGACCGTAAGAAAGCTCGAAG
>JBJFHV010000092.1:0-3340 GCA_051894015.1 Acutalibacteraceae bacterium
CACCGACTTTCCTACTTTTTAAGTACACTTCTTCGAAACTTCTCAATCAGCTTTTGCGAAATATTCAGCCCGTCACGCAAAAAAGCATCGGTATTGCCGTATTGCGCATCAATCGCCGAAAAAGCCGCATTGAGATATTCTTCTTTTGCAAGAAAAATGTCACTTACGATTTCGGCTTCCGTTTCGGTTTTTCCGGCTTGAAGCAACATCTGACTGTATTTTTCGGCTTTTGGTGCGTTCACACGGTTTGTCAGCAGATAATCTTCCGTAATCGTGCTGCGCTCTGCTCCGAGTGCCAGAAGCAACACCGCCGAAAGCAGTCCGCAGCGGTCTTTGCCCTCTGTACAATGCCACAAAACACTGCCCTTTGAAAAATCATGTTCCATGACACATCTTGCCGCTTTGCCAAGGTTTTCACGGCAGGAGGGCTCACTCACCATTTTGCCGTACAGCTGTCCCATCTTCGGAATAACAGCGAGAATCTGTTCGTAATTGTTTCTCATTTCGTGTGAAATTCCGACTGTACTGATATCAAAAACCGGAATGGGCAGATAATCCGCATCTGCAACGGACACATCGGGCTTTTCATTTCGTTCAAGGTCTGTCCGCAGATCGATGATTTTTGCAAGACGGTATTTTTCACGCAGAAGCTGTCTGTCTGCCTCGGTTGCATCTGACAGATTGGCGGAACGAATCAGAAGTCCCGAAGAAATGACACAGCCATTCTTAGTTCGTAATCCGCCCAGATCTCTGGCGTTGAATATTTTTTCAAAAGTAATGCTTCTGTCGGTCATATGAATTTCCTTTCAAACTATTTCTATAATCTTACACAAAGTGCCGTGAAATTAGCCGATCAGTGCACTTTTTCGGATTGAATAATTTCTCCCGACTTGATTTCCGGGTGCGTGTACTGCTTTCTGTTGCGAAGCAGTATGAATTTTGGTAGCGTCGCATGCACAGGACACCAGTGAACACAGGCATAGCACGACGCACAGTTGTTCCCGTGAACCGCCTGCTTGTTTTCAATCGTAATATTCTGTGTCGGACATATTTTCTGACACAGTCCGCAGCCGTTGCAGGCATCGGTCACGCAAAAGCTGTTAATGATTGTCAGACGGCGAAGTGAATGTGCGCCGTAGAAAAACGAGCCGGTTACAAAGCTTTCTCCGACCTCGCCGCCGTCCGAAGTGACATTCACGGTTCTTTGTTTTATCTGCCCGACGATAGCATTGAGTCTGTCCGGCGCCGATTTCAGACGCTCGGCATTGTCCTTTTCGGAGGATTCAATGCAATTTCCCTGCATTTGCAGGTCGAAACACGCCGATAATTTTGCACCGTTTGCGTGTAAAGCCCTACCGATATTACAGGCGGCCTTTCCGCTCTTGCCGTGATTCGAGGTCATGACGGCAAAACAGTAGCTTTCCTTAGAAATATGAAGCTTCAGCAAAAATTCCTTAGCAATCCAGGGAATATCGTTCATATAAGTCGGAAACACCAGCCCGACTATATTGTCACTGACTGTGACCGGTTCTATATTCGAAAGAGATACAATATTCGTAATCGGCTGTTCGAGGGCTTCTCCCAACTTCTTTGCCGTCCACAAACAGTTTCCGGTTCCGGTGAAATAATAAATCATAATGTTTCCTCCTGTTTTATTTGATTATACATATTTTACATGAAATGACTGCGAAAAGCAACAAAAAAGAAGCCGGAAGCCCGACTTCTTCGTGCAAGTGTTATGATGATCTTTTGCTGTCTCGTCGGTACAGCCTTTATCGGTCTGATTTTGCGTTTTTATATGAAATTGTAATGTGACTTGGTGCAAAAATTACAGAAGTCAGAACCAGCAAAACAGATCTGCTCATAATACCGCTGAACAAAAACAGTACTGACGGAATAACGGAAAGAGCCAACGCCCGGAAAACACTGCTTTTCCTGAAGCAGACAATCCATATGATACAGTATAGCGTCACGAATATCGTATCGACAATAAGATATACCGCAAATGCTTCGTCAGACCACCAGCCGAACCACGTTCCCGGAATGTTGATGATCATAAAGGCAAAACAGCCGAAGCGTCCTATTTGTTCTGCTGTCTCAATTTTTTTGTTCTTCCATTTGTTATCAAAACCGTCTTTGCACTTGATTGCAAAAATAATGTTCGGAATCATAATAATGATAATAAAAACCAATCCGAATACATTAAACCATTCCATGTCGGCACCCTCTGTAAAAACTGATTGTCAGATGATTCATCGACTCTTTCTATCATCACTATCTTACACGAACCTGCCGGGAAAATCAATAAAAAAGAAGCCGGAAGCCCCGACTTCTTTTTTATTGATAAACTAAAATTTCACAGCTTGAACTGTGACCCGACAGCAGAGTATCTTACGCTTTCTTCCGTGTCATGAAAACGCCGACGGCCGCCCCGATCAGGATAATCGGTGCAAGTCTTACGAACAGCCATTCAAATGTGTGAAAGACTGTTCCGACAACAGCGGTTTCCGGGTCGCTGTAAGCCCAGCCGAGGTATGGACTGTTGATTATGATAAAGACCGCAGATATGATGACGATAACCGTGCACAATGAGATAAACAGCCAATGGAGAATTTTCCGTCTTGCATTTTTTTTTTGTGCAAGCTGTAAGTTGATAACCTCCAGCTTTTCACTGATCGATTTCAAGTCATCGGCTTTTGATTCAACAACCGTTTCTCCGAGCAAAGTGCTTACGGGTGTTTCCAGCACTTGAGATAAGGAGATCAACATATCGGAATCCGGAACAGACAAGCCTTGCTCCCATTTCGAGACGGTTTGCCGTACTACATTCAGCTTGACAGCAAGTTCTTCCTGTGACAGTCCTTTCGATTTTCGGATTGCTTTGATGTTTTCGTTTAACATGAGGGTAACCTTCTTTCTTTTGTTGGTACCTCTATTGTATGAAATTCAATCCGTTGCGGCAAGCAACGCAATTTAACATTCAGGCTTTATCGGCAAGAAAATCATGGTTCTGCCGTTTTTTTGCCAAAGAATCGAACAATCTGTTATATAACTTAATCAGACTTCCGACAAGCACTGCGGCGATAACGCTACCCTCACGCACCCCTTGCAGTTTACCCGTAAACACGAAACAGATGACGGCGGCTAAAAGGATATACAGCACATCGAAAAAAATCTTCACATTTTCATAGCGTTTTCCCGTTGTAAGGCTGATGGCCCGATTCATCGCTTCGCCCGGCAGCATCGCCACGCCGCCTTTATACTGTATCCAGATGCCGAACGCCAATACAACGCACCCAACAAGCATCCACAGAAACTTTTCTGCATAAAACTCCGGCTG
>JBJFHV010000093.1:0-3331 GCA_051894015.1 Acutalibacteraceae bacterium
TTTCAGCCCGCGAAGCTTGACGCTAGAACCGACAAGGATTTTATCGGTCTGTATTTTCCGTCAGAAAGAAAAGGAGCATCTCTAGCCGGAGATTTCGCCGACGGAAGCGTAACAATTTTAAAAGACAACGAAGAATACACGGTTTCCAAGGAATGGAGCAAACAACCCGTATACAGGCTGTCAACCCCCGACGGAATCTTCAGGGACGAAGCAAACGCGGATTCCGTTTTAAAAAAAGTTCTCGGATACGGCGAGGGTGTATATGCCGACCTGCTATTTTCTTCTCAAAGAAACACCGACCTCTCACTTGAGTCCGTGCTTGACGCCAAAAACGATACACAGGCTAAAAGAGAGCTTGTTACCGCCGTAACCAAAGCCTTTTCGCAAAGCGGCGGTATCAACATCGATTCCATCGAACGCGCCATCAAAGAAAAGATTGAAGAAACGGCCGGCAAGCATTGGGACACGGAGAAAAATCAGCCTCAGCGAAAGGCCGGTCGATGGGTCAACGGTGTCGGAGAAATCCTGAAAGCCTACTATGCGCTTGAGGACGCACAAAAGCTTACCGAAGAGCTAAGAACACTTGAGGCACAGTGTGACGACGCTTTGTCCGACTATGCAAAGCTGCGGGAAGCCGTTCAGGAGGCGGAAGAAAACAATAACCGTCTGAGCACCTTTTCCGCTTCCGCGGCCGTTTTCGTTGAAAGAAAAAGACGGCTGAAGATTCTCGTCGCTCAGCTTGAAAAGTGCCGTACCGACGCCGAAAAATGGCCGGTTGTCTTGTCCGGGTACGAAAAGGGCTGTGCTCTTCTAAATCAGCAGGAAAACAGAGCCGTCGCCGACAAGTATGAAAAAGCAAAAAAGATTCATGACGAGCTTGAGCAGTATCAGGCCGTTCTCTTATCCTCTCCCCCGGTGACGACAAGCGACCTGACCGAGGTCAGAACACAGCTGAGAGAAATTGACCGGCTGAAAAGCAAGCTTTGTGCCATGAACATCAGCGCAAAAATTAAAATGCTCGGTGAAAACAGCGTAGAAATTACGGCCGTCGGAACAAACGAAAAAATCGAACCTGACGATGAAATCATTCTCAACCAAGCCGTTGACATTTCCGTTCCGGGCGTTATGCAAATGCAGCTGTCTCCGGCAGATATTGATACCGGGGCGCTTAGCGATCAGCTTGAAGAATCGCGCAGGATTGTTGATACAATTTTGAAAAAATACAAGTCCGACAGCATAGACGATCTTGAGCAGAAAGCGCAGTATCTGTCGTCCGTCGAACTGAAAGCCCGGAATGCACGGTCTAATCTTCAGCTCATTCTTTCAGAAGAAAGCTTTGAAGAATTCGAAAAGCAAGCCGTTTCGGCCGCCGGCAAAACAAGAACGAACGAAGAAATCAAAAACGATATTTTCGATCTCACCGGCGGAAAAGACATCGTCCGGTTTGTTGCCGCGGCGCAGGCAGAAATAAAAGCTTTTGAGTCAGCATATACAAGTCTTGATGACCTCAGACGAAAAATCAGTGAAACCGGCGAGGAAATCGAAAAAGTTCAGCAACTGCTTGCCGGCACGAACGACATTCCGCAGGAATATCTTGAAATCGAGGATATTGACGCGTATTGTCAAAGTGAAAGAGAAAAATTGAAACAGCTGCGGCAAAAAAGCGAGCAGGCATTACAAAAGAAAACCGAAGCGGTTCAGAAGCTTGAAGCCTTCAAAGAAACCTATGGGGAAGATATCCGTGACCGTCTTGACAAGGCGTCGAGTGATTTTGAAAACCAAAAAGTCCTCTTTGCCTGCTGGGAAAACATTCTTCGGGTCTTTCAGGAATGCAAAAGAAAGATCAACGAGAATCCGACCGAAGACCTTGCCGAAAGCTTTTCATATTACCTTAGCGTGCTGACAGACAAAAAGGTATCTTCTGACTTTTCCGAAAGCGACACACTTGACATGAAGATTTTCTCCTCCGACTGCCACGTTGGATTCAGACAGCTTTCCGAAGGTACCAAGCAGACTGTTTCTCTCGCGTTCAGACTCGCTGTTCTTGACCATCTGTTTCCGGACGGCGGCGTCATTGTTCTGGACGACCCGTTTTCGGATATGGACGCAGAGCGCAGGAGCAAGGCCTGTAAACTGGTCACGATGTGTGCCGAACGCCATCAGGTAATCTTCCTGACCTGTCACAGCGGCTATGAAGCTTTATTTAATACAAAAGCAGAATCAATCGAATAGGAGCATAATTATGAGTGAACAATTTCCGCAAATAAAAAAGAAACTCGGATTCGGCTGTATGAGACTCCCGATGAAAGGGAAAAAGGTAGACTGTGAAGAGTTTACCAAAATGGTTGACGCCTTTATCGAAAACGGCTTCAATTATTTCGACACCGCCTACGGATATATCGACGGTAAAAGCGAAATTGCCATCAAACAATGCCTGACAAGCCGATATGAGCGTGACAAGTACATACTGACCGACAAACTGACCGAAAACTATTTCAAATCCGAAAAAGATATCCGTCCGTTTTTTGAAAGTCAGCTTGAAATATGCGGCGTGGATTATTTCGATTTTTATCTGATGCATTCTCAAAACAGAATGAACTTCAAAAAATATCAGGCGTGCCGAGCCTATGAAACCGCATTTGATTTAAAAAAAGAGGGAAAAATCCGGTATGTCGGAATCTCTTTCCACGACAAAGCGGAGGTATTAAGAAAGATCCTCACCGCATATCCCGAGCTTGATGTCGTTCAGATTCAGTTCAATTATTACGATTATAACAGCAGTATCGTCGAAAGCAAAAAATGCTATGATGTCTGCCGTGAATTCAACAAGCCGATCATTGTTATGGAACCGGTAAGAGGCGGACAGCTTGTCAAGCTTCCGAAATCCGCCAAAGAAATTTTTGCTTCGTTGAACGCCGGAAGCGATGCAAGCTATGCCATTCGCTACGCCGCAAGCTTTGACGGCATATTTATGGTTCTGTCCGGTATGGGCAATATGGACATGATGAACGACAACATCAGCTATATGAAAGATTTCCGGCCGCTTACCCAGGAGGAACACCGTGCCGTAATGGAAGTCAGAGGAATTTTAAAAAAGCAGCAGATCGTCGCCTGCACCGGCTGCAAATACTGTGTTGCCGGCTGTCCGAAGAAAATCGCCATTCCCGACATTATCTCGTGTCTGAACTGTAAGCGTCCCGGCGTAGGAAAAAAGGACTATGAAAAGCTGATCGCCCGCGGAAAAAGCGGAAAGGCTTCCGACTGCATAAAATGCGGCAAATGCGAGGACGTCTGCCCGCAGAAGCTTGAAATCAGGAGTATTCTACAGGAC
>JBJFHV010000094.1:0-3326 GCA_051894015.1 Acutalibacteraceae bacterium
GGAAAACGACCGAAACCTTTTGACTGGGTTGCGGTCGTTTCTGTTAATGAATCCGTAATTGTCCGGAACGGATGTTACTGTGAATAGCAGGGTTACTTGCTCTTTTTCTTGGCCATGGAACGCTGAACCGCTTTGATGATTTCTACAATCGGAATGATCGAGAACGCAAGAGCGATGGAAATCAGATAGGCTTCTGCATTGAGCTTTGCGAAACCGAAAGCGTTTGCAAGGAACGGAACTTCGATGATCGCGGTTGTCAGAACGAGCGAAGCCGCCATAGCCATATAAAGGAACTTGTTGTGTGACTTTTCGCTGATTGCCATTTTCAAAACGGAGCCTCTTTGCGATCTCATGTTGAATGAGTGGAAAATCTCACACATCGACATGGTGAGGAAAGCCATTGTCATGCCCTCGTTGCTGTCGGCGATGCCGTAGAACTGCCAGTGTCCGGTTTCAAGAAATTCGCCGATGAAGAAAGCGGCAAGCGTCAGGAGCGTAACGAGAATGCCCTGATAAGCGCAGTCAATACCTAAACCTCCCGAGAAAATGCCGTCCTTGCTGTTTCTCGGCTTTCTCTTCATGATGTCGCTTTCGGGCTTTTCAAAGCCTAAGGCAAGAGCCGGGAAGCAGTCGGTAATCAGGTTGATGAAAAGGAGATGAACGGGCTTTAAGATTGTGAAGCTCAAAAGAGAAGCGATGAAGATCGAAAGTACCTCGGAAAGGTTGGATCCCAAAAGGAACTGAATCGCTTTTCTGATGTTGTCGTAAATTCTTCTGCCCTCGGAAACGGCACCGACGATAGTGGCGAAGTTGTCGTCCGCAAGCACCATGTCCGCAACGTTCTTCGTAACATCCGTACCGGTGATGCCCATTCCGACGCCGATGTCCGCACTCTTGATGGACGGAGCGTCGTTGACGCCGTCACCGGTCATGGCGGTAATCATGCCTTTGGCTTTCCATGCGTTGACGATTCTTGTCTTATGCTCGGGCTGAACACGGGCGTAAACCTGAAATTCCGTGACTCTTTCCTTGAAGTCCTCGTCACTGATCTTGTCAAGCTCTGCGCCTGTGATGGCGTGTGACGGGTCGGTGATGATACCAAGCTCCATCGCAATGGCAACGGCGGTATCCTTATGGTCACCGGTAATCATGATCGGGGTGATACCGGCGGCTTTACATTCGATGATCGCGTCCTTGACCTCGGGACGTACCGGGTCAATCATACCGGTAAGACCGATGAATACGAGGTCGTTTTCAAGGCTTTCGGGTGCGAAGTCCGTCGGAGCGGCGTCGTATTTCTTCATGGAAACGGCAAGCACACGAAGCGCCTTGTCCGCCATTCTCTTGTTATCCTTAACAGCGGCGGCTTTCAACTCCTCGGAGAACGGAACAACCTTTCCGCCAACGAGAGCATGCGTGTATTTGCCGAGAATTACGTCAGGTGCACCTTTGGTATACTGAACAAAACCGTCATCTGTCTTGTGAACGGTTGACATCATCTTTCTGCCCGAATCAAACGGAGCTTCGCCGATTCTCGGATAAGCTTTGACAAGGTCGTTTTTGTTAAGACCGAGCGTGTTGGCAAAAGCAACAAGCGCCGCTTCGGTCGGTTCGCCGTTGACTTCGCCGTTTTCGTCGATGCCTGCGTCACAGCAAAGAGCCATCGCTGTGGCAATCAGCTTTTCGTCGTCGCCGTAATGATCGACAACGGTCATCTTGTTCTGGGTGAGGGTGCCCGTCTTATCCGAGCAGATAATCTGCGCACAGCCAAGCGTTTCAACGGCAGTAAGCTTTCGGATAATTGCGTTTTTCTTCGACATATTTGTAACACCGATCGAAAGCACGACCGTAACAACGGCGGCAAGACCTTCGGGAATCGCCGCAACGGCAAGAGAAACCGCCGTCATGAAGCTTGCAAGAACAAGGTCAAAGCTGATTGCGTTTCCGCCGAGCTTTGTTGCGATAACCTGAAAAGCGAAAATGAAGATACAGATTCCGAGGACGATCCAGGTCAGCACCTTGGAAAGTTGATTGAGCTTTTTCTGAAGCGGGGTTTCGCTGTCTTCCGCTTTGGCGAGCGCGTCGGCAATTTTACCCATTTCGGTGTCCATGCCTGTGGCAACAACAACGGCTTTTCCTCTGCCGTAGACCACGGTGGAGCCCATATAGGCCATGTTTTTGCGGTCGCCCAAAGCAACCTCGTCGTTTGTTCCGCCGTTGAGTGCGGCAATCAGCTTATTGACGGGTACGGATTCACCCGTCAGCGCCGCTTCTTCGATTTTCATGCTGGCACATTCGAAAATACGGCAGTCAGCCGGAACCGCGTCACCGGCTTCGAGTACAACAACATCGCCGACAACGAGATCCTCACTCTTGACGGAAACAAGCTTACCGTCCCTTATGACCTTGCTTGTGGCGGCTGCCATTTCCTGAAGTGCTTCGATGGCGGCTTCTGCCTTGCTTTCCTGAACCACACCGAGAATGGCGTTGATCAGAACAACGGCAAGAATAATAATCGTGTCGGTCGGAACAAAGGCGGTTCCTGCCTGCTTGGCTTCAAAAAATCCCGTGATTGCCGAGATCACGGCGGCAACGATCAGAATAATGATCATCGGATCTTTCAGCTGAGACATAAACCGTGAAAACAAGGAGATTTTCTTAGCTTCCTGAAGCTTGTTTTTTCCGTTTTGCTCAAGTCGCGCGGCGGCTTCCTGTTCGGTAATGCCGTCGGGGGCGCTTTTGACTTCGCCGAATACTTCTTCGGCTGTTGACAGATAGTACTTCAATTTTTTTCAATCCTTTCTAAAAGAAGTTTTTTTAAAAAGTAAAGACCCTTAGCAGAATATGCGTCAAAAACAACACAAACTCTGTTAAAGGTCTTGCTACCTATGTCAGGCCTGCAAACCAGCCTTGAAAAAGCCAAGGCGTGAATTGGTGATTTGCAGCGAAAGCTACTCCCCTTTAAAAGGAACCTTACTGTATGTTGATACTATCACATTTGTAGTCTTTTGTCAACAATTTCCGTTTAAAAAAACGGTTTATATGTGATTAAGAATTATTACAAACGGTTAAGAGAATGAAATCGGTCGGACTTTGTGCGCATAAACGAAATCTGACAGCCCGAGCCGGTCGCGTGGCGACACCAATGCCGGGGTGCACGGTGCTTTACGAAAACCGAGTGCCCGAGCCATAGGTTGAGCGGTAATTTTTAGTTTATCTCACTAATAGTTAATTTGTGCTTTTTGAATTTAGCTTCTTCTATATCTCTACCTTTGCGCTAATGCCGCGCGGGCACATACCAAGTAGAAGAAACTGTTTTCACGGGA
>JBJFHV010000095.1:0-3325 GCA_051894015.1 Acutalibacteraceae bacterium
GGGAACGAGGGTAGGTATGAGAGAAGCACGCAAGCACGCCGCCTGGTACATCAAAGGCATGAGAGGCGCCGCCGCCTATCGTCAGCAGATCGGTATGCTGTCATCCATCGAACAGCTGCACGAGCTTGCGTATAAAATTGCGGTCGAAAACAGCTGAACAGGCGAAATCCTGTCGGAAAACGGCAGATTTTGCAGTTTTGCACAAAAGTCAGGCGGAAGTTTCCTTAAATGTTGTACAAAAACGCACCGCAAAATTTATGCAAAGTGTTGACAAATCGATTTTTATGGGTATAATGAAGAACATAGATGGCAAAGACGTCACCTTTTGGTGGTCTTTGCCGTTTTTTTATTTTTCAAATAACCGTTCCCCCTCGGAGCGGTCAGGAAAGGGAGATAAATTTATGAGCAAGGTACCCGAAATTTTCGGCAGCATGGTGTTTGACAACGCCACCATGAAAGAAAGGCTTCCGAAAGAGACCTACAAAACACTGATGAAAACCATCGAGGACGGCAAGCACCTTGATTTAGCGGTCGCCAACGTTGTCGCAAACGCGATGAAGAACTGGGCGATTGAAAAAGGCGCGACCCACTTCACCCATTGGTTCCAGCCGATGACCGGCATCACCGCCGAAAAGCACGACAGCTTCATTTCACCGACTCCGGACGGCAGCGTCATCATGGAGTTTTCCGGTAAGGAATTAGTCAGAGGCGAACCCGATGCCTCGTCCTTCCCGTCGGGCGGTCTTCGCGCCACCTTTGAAGCGAGAGGCTACACCGCATGGGACCCGACCTCCTACGCCTTTATTAAAGACGGCACCCTTTGCATTCCGACGGCTTTCTGCTCCTACGGCGGCGAAGCCCTTGACAAGAAGACACCGCTTCTGCGTTCTATGGAAGCCATCAGCAAGCAGGCACTCCGTGTTCTTCGTCTTTTCGGCAACACCGAAGCCACTTCGGTCAAGACGACCGTCGGTCCCGAGCAGGAATACTTCCTGGTTGACAAGGCTCTTTATGAAAAGAGAAAAGACCTGATCTATACCGGCCGTACCCTTTTCGGTGCCAAACCGCCGAAGGGTCAGGAGCTTGACGACCACTACTTCGGCTCCATCAAGACAAGAGTCGTGGAATACATGAAGGACCTTGACGCAGAGCTTTGGAAGCTCGGCATTCTCGCCAAGACAAGACACAACGAGGTTGCCCCCGCTCAGCACGAGCTGGCTCCTGTTTTCACCACAACAAATATCGCAACCGATCACAACCAGCTGACCATGGAGATCATGAAAAAGGTTGCGCAAAAGCATGACCTTGTCTGCCTGCTTCATGAAAAGCCGTTCGCCGGCGTCAACGGAAGCGGTAAGCACAACAACTGGTCCATTTCCACCAACACCGGCGTCAACCTTCTTGAGCCGGGAGACACCCCGCACGAAAACGCACAGTTCCTGCTGTTCCTTTGCGCCGTTATCAAGGCCGTCAATGAATATCAGGATCTTCTTCGCGTCAGCGTTGCCACCGCTTCGAACGACCACAGACTCGGCGCGAACGAAGCACCGCCGGCGGTTATTTCGATGTTCCTGGGCACGGAGCTGACCGAGATTCTCGAATCCATCGAAAACGACACCGCTTACGACCAAAAAGAAAAAGAAGCCCTCAAGATCGGCGTTCACGTTCTGCCTCGCTTCCCGAAGGACACGACGGACAGAAACCGTACTTCCCCGTTCGCTTTCACCGGCAACAAGTTTGAGTTCCGTATGCTCGGCTCGATGTCCTCGATCGCCGGCACGAATATCGTACTGAACACCGCTGTCGCCGAAGAGCTTCGCCAGTTCGCAGACGAGCTTGAAGGCGCCGCAGACTTCCAGTCGGCACTTCACGCACTGATCAAGAGAACCATCAAGGAAAACAAGAGAATCATCTTTAACGGTAACGGCTACGATGATGCGTGGATCGAAGAAGCGACGGAAAAGAGAGGCCTTTACAACCTCAAGTCTACACCCGACGCTCTGCCCCACTTTGTAGACAAGAAGAACGTTGAGCTGTATACCAAGCACAAGGTATTCACCGAGTCCGAAATCTATGCAAGACATGAGATCCACTTCGAGACCTACAACAAGGTCATTCACATCGAGGCCGAGACCATGCTCGAAATGACAAGCCGTGACATTCTTCCGGCGGTCAGCGCCTACATTAAGGAGCTCAGCGACACCGTCAACGCGAAGAAGTCCGCTTCTGCCGCTGCCGCAAGCTGCTATGAAGAAAGCATCATCGCCGACCTTTCGGCTTTAAGTGCCGACATCTACAAGGGCTATAAGACCCTCAAGGATGCTGTCAGCGAGTCCGAGAAAATCGACGACGCACAGAAGCTTTCCCGCTTCAGCCACGACACGGTTCTTGCCGACATGGAAGCCCTCAGAGCGTCGGTTGACGCGGCGGAAGAAATCACCGCCCGTGAATATTGGCCGCTTCCGTCCTACGGCGAACTGCTGTTCAGCGTCAAGTAAGATAAGCAACATTTCAGTTGTTCTCTATCAATTTGCTATCTTCCTTTTTCCGTTTTTCATATATTTATCTCTTCAGGCTGTCCGTGCTTTACAACCGGGCACGGGCAGCCGCCCTACAACAACAGGACATTTCGTCCGTAACATATTGATAAAGGCGATGACAAAGAGAAGTAACGCCGCAACCGCTTCCAGTGAGCCGGGAAGAGTGCGAACCCGACAGCCAAGGAGCGGCGCGAATAACACTTTCGAGCCTCAATCCGAAAAGCGTGTGCTTAGTAGGTGCGATGTAATTCCTGCATTAAAGGAAAGCTTAGAGCGTTAGATTCCAACATCCAACATCTAAAATCTAACATCTAAATTGAGTGGTCTATTACAGACAATTCAGGTGGCACCGCGAGAGGCAGCTACTCGTCCTGAAACGGAAGAGCAGCTGCATTTTTATATATTTTCGGAGGTTAAAATATGTGTTCTATAATGAGTTGCGAGGGAAAAGAAGTTGCCCTCGAAGAATTTGAAAAAGGCTTTTGCGAAACCAAAAGCAGAGGTCCCGATATGTCGAAGATCATCGAGACCGAAAACGGCATTTTAGGCTTTCACCGCCTTGCCATCATGGGTCTTGACGAAACCGGTATGCAGCCGTTTTCACTGCACGGAAACTATGTTGTCTGCAACGGCGAAATCTACTGCTTCCGCCCGATCAAAGAGGAGCTTTCCAAGGAATATACCTTTGTCAGCGATTCCGACTGCGAAATTCTTCTTCCGATGTACGAAAAGTACGGCACGGATATGTTTCAGATGCTCGACGCGGAGTTCGCCATGGTCATTTA
>JBJFHV010000096.1:0-3325 GCA_051894015.1 Acutalibacteraceae bacterium
TCAACACCCATGGATTCGGCAAGAAGAGCATGCTTGAGAAGATGCTTTTGCTCGCCGTGAACGGGAATGAAATACTGCGGCTTCACGATTCCGAGCATCAGCTTCAGTTCCTCGCGGCAGGCGTGGCCCGAAACATGGACATCATACATCTTTTCGTATACCACTTCCGCACCGAGCTTCATCAGCTCATTGATCACACGGCTTACGGTCTTTTCGTTGCCGGGAATCGGCGTTGCGGAAATAATCACATAGTCATGCGGTGTGATGGCAACCTTTCTATGATCGGAAAAAGCCATTCTTGTAAGAGCGGACATCGGCTCACCCTGACTGCCTGTTGTGATAAGCACCAACTGATCGTCGGTATATTTTTTGATCATATCTAGATCGATGATGATTCCCTCGGGCACCTTCAGATAACCGAGCTCACGGCCGATGTTGACAACATTTTCAAGACTTCTCCCTGAAAGAGCCACTTTTCTTCCGAGTGCCTCGGCAACATTAATGATCTGCTGTACACGGTGAATGTTCGAAGCGAAGGTCGCAACGATGATTCTTCGGCTTCCTGCCTTCCGAAACAGCATTTCAAACGATTCGCCGACCTTGCTTTCGCTCTCGGTATAGCCCGGACGTTCGGCGTTTGTTGAATCTGCCATCATACAAAGCACACCCTCGTTGCCGAGCTCGGCGAATCTTGCAAGATCAATCATTCCGCCGTCGATCGGCGTACTGTCAATTTTGAAGTCACCCGTGTGAATAATGGTCTGCGAACCGAATTTGATGGCAAGGGCAACCGCGTCGGGTATGGAATGGTTAACATGAATAAATTCGACGTCAAATTTTCCGAGGCTGATGTGCTCACCGGGATTGACGGTAAAAAGCTTCGCCTTTGCAAGCAGATTATGCTCCTTGAGCTTCCCTTCGACAAGACCGATCGTCAGTCTTGTTCCGTACACGGGTACATTGATGCTCTTAAAAAGATAAGCAAGCGATCCGATATGATCCTCGTGTCCGTGCGTGATCACAACACCCTTGATCCGGTCTGCGTTATTGATCACATAGCTGAAATCGGGAATAACAAGGTCGATACCGGGCATTTCCTCGTCCGGGAATGCAAGACCGCAGTCGACGATGATCATATCATCCTCGTATTCAAATACGGTCATATTCTTTCCGACTTCATTGATACCGCCGAGGAAAGAAATTTTAATCGGTTTTGCTTTGGCGGGACTGTTTTTCCGGGAAGTCTTTCTTTTACCTGTTGTCTTTGCTTTACTCTGCGTTTTTTGTGCCTTATCGGACTTTGCCGCTTTCGAAGCCGTCACAGTCTTATTGCTCTGCGATTTAGTGGCAGCTTTCGGTCTTTTATTCCGGTTGTTTTTCGGGCTGTTTTTCTGATTATTCTTCTGATTATTTTTTGCCGCACCTTTCGACGTATTTTTTTGCGGCTTTGCAGTTGCCGCAGGTGCATTCTTCGCTGTCATTATAAGGTATAACACTCCTTTTTTGATAAAATATGTATCCGAAAACGGTTTGCAGGAAAAAACCACAAACCAACCCATCCTAATAAAGTATTTGTTATTATACAATTCTTTAAGCAAGAAGTCAAGAATTGAACTGCAAAGTGCTTGCCGATCGGCAAAATTTATGGTAAAATACCCTCAATCCGTTTTATCACGAGCATAGGAGCAAACACATGAAAAAAGTCACCATATATACAGACGGCGCGTGTTCGGGCAACCCCGGCGCCGGCGGTTGGGGAACAATCCTCGACTATCAGGGAAAAAGAAAAGAGCTTTCCGGCGGCGAAGCGCAGACCACCAACAACCGCATGGAGCTTACCGCCGTTATTGAGGGGCTCAAGGCACTCAAAGAAAAATGCGACGTGACCGTTGTCACCGATTCCCAGTACGTTGCCAACGGAATCAATCTCGGCTGGGCAAGAAGCTGGAAGAAAAACGGCTGGCGAAAAAAAGACAAAAAGCCCGCTTTGAATCCCGAGCTGTGGGACGAGCTTTTAAGCCTTATTGATTGCCACGAGGTTAAAATCGAATGGATCAAGGGCCATGCCGGTCACCCCGAAAACGAACGGTGCGATGAACTTGCCGTCAAGCAAAGCGAAGCGCATAAGCAATAAATCTGTCTATAAAATCGCCGCAAAGGACATTTTGTCACGTTGCGGCGATTTTTGTCATTCAGTTTTTCAGTCGTCAAAGCCCTCAAGCGTGAAATTATTCTTGAGCGCGGCATCCTCGGTCGAAAGAAGCGCGCCCGTTGACGGCAGGGATTTTGCCCGGTAACGGTTATCCTTGACAAACTCACCGTCCTTATGCTCACGCATAACGGCAATCTTATTATTACGCTTGAGCGTGAAGCAGGACACACCGATCGTGTCCTTCATCGCTTTCGGCAATACGATTTCTGTGTTAAACAGCAAATATCGTCCGCCCGTTGTTTCGATTACGATATCACGATCAGACTCTATCTGCATAATTGCCGCAAGCGGTGATTTATCGCTGTAAGCCTTAATGAGCTTTTTGCGGTTTGTCTTGGTCAGATACGAGGAAAGGCTGACCTTTGCCAATTTTCCGTTTTCGTAAAGGAACAGCATGAATCCGGTTCCCTTTTCGTCAAGTACGGCACAGTAAACGGTGTTTTCGCCCTCGTCCATTTCGAGCTTTGAGGGTACATAATCGCCCAATACGCTCGCTTTTGTATCGGCGAAGTCATCCACCTTAGCTTTATAGACCTGACACTTATCGGTGAAGAACAAAAGCTCCTTATTGTTTGTGGTTTCAATCGTTTCGATGATGACATCGTTTTCTTTGAGCTTTTGTTCACCGCTCATGCGAAGCGACTGCGGCGTGATTTTCTTGAAGTAGCCGTCCTTGGTGAAGAAAACCGTAACCGGATAGTCAGGAATCTCCTCGACCGTTTCGACGCTTTCAATTTCGCTGACTTCAAGAATATCGCTCTTTCGGGGTGCTCCGTATTTCTTGATGACCTGCTCAAGCTCTTTGATGATTACCTTGCGGATTTTCGCCTTGCTTGACAGGGTGTCCTCCATATCGGCAATGGACTTTTCAAGCTCCTCGATATCCTTTAACCGTTTCATGATGTATTCACGGTTGAGGTGACGCAACTTGATTTCGGCAACATATTCCGCCTGGATCTTGTCGATTCCGAAGCCGACCATCAAGTTCGGCACAACGTCGCTTTCTTCTTCCGTCTTTCGGATAATGGCAATCGCCTTGTCAATATCAAGCAGGATTTTCTCAAGACCTTTAAGAAGATGCAGCTTGTCCTTTGCCTTTTGGTCGCCCTCTGA
>JBJFHV010000097.1:0-3322 GCA_051894015.1 Acutalibacteraceae bacterium
ATCTGCAAGGAGACCGCTCCCTATATCGCTCCGTATTTTGCCTTCCGGACAATGACTTTGATGAGCGAGATTGCCTCTGCGTTAGGCGAAGACGCTTCCGGCTATCAAAAGACCGCCGAAAAGATGAAAGAAGCGATTGTCAAAGGTCTGTTTGAACCCGACAGCTTGCCGAAAGATTATGTCGGTGCGTATGCGATCGCTTTTGCTTTTGACCTGGTTTCCCCTGAATACTTTGAAGCGTATCAAGAACGGCTCATTTCTCTTGTGCTCGAACGGGACTGCTGTATCGGAACGGGATTTCTGGCAACGCCGTTTTTACTGCCGGCTCTTGATAAAATCGGTCGGCACGACCTTTCACTTAGGGTGCTGAAGAACGAGAAAAAACCGTCATGGCTCTACGAAGTGAAAATGGGAGCGACAAGTATATGGGAAAACTGGCTGGCGCTCTCTGAGGACGGAACGCCGATGAAAACCAGCTTTGACCATTACGCTTTCGGCGTGATTGACAGTTATCTCTGTCACACGATATGCGGTATTGACAGCGATACGCCCGGCTATTCCCATATCATCATTCGACCTGACGCCGAAGCGTTTGCGTCTTTTGACCGCCGCTTCGTTTGCGAAAAGGGAGAAATCCGTGTGAAAAAAGACGGAGATACCCTCTGGGTTGAAATCCCCTGCAACAGCACGGCAACGGTCTATTGGAAAAACGCTGTTCATGAAATCGGCAGCGGTAAATATGAATTTTAACAGGAGGAGAACTTATGAATCGTCAAGCTGTAAAAACCGTTTCCGTTATCTTCCTTGCGTTGGTACTGTTTCTCGCAGGCTTCTGGCTTGGCCTGACCAAGAAGGTTGATATCAATATTGACAGTAATCTCCGTTATCCGGCTAAGACGGAAGCTGTCTCTTCTCAGCCGACAACCGTCTCGGATTCTGCTGTATCTGTCACACAGCCGGGCACTGCGCCGTCCGGTTCCGAAGCCGTAACAAATACTCCGGCGGAAACCACACCGTCCGAAACACCGCAAGTCGGGTTGACTGCAAGTTCAGGCAAAGAAGAGATTGTCAGCGAATACATCAAAATCTACAATAATACAAGAAGCAACACGGGCTTTACCGGAAGCGATAACATGGATTTTTCGAACCTGATTGTAAACGGAAATGAAAACAAGACGGTTGAAAACCTGTTTGGCAAGCTTGCTTCCAACTATTCCGGCGCAACGGGAATCCCTCTGCCTCCCTATGAGGACGAAAAAGACGGGGTTTATTCCACCCAGTATGCCGAAACCTGCCTGATTACGGCGGACGATATTGAACAGGCTTCCTACGCCGACAACGGCAACGGTACTGCGACAATCCGTCTTGTTCCCAAGACCTGCGTCAACTCGTCAAGATACGGCGATTCTCAAGGCAAGATGTTCAATGTCATCAACTTTTCGAACAACTCCGACGGTTCGTTTGCCGAAGAGCTCAGAATCACAAACGGCGGCGGTTGGTGCGAAGTGACCTATGACAAGGCAAGTCTTCAGATGGTGAACGCACAATACGTTCTGAGAGCCGAAGTGTACTTGAAAAATCCCAATCTCCCGCTTTTGAAAAATAAAGAAATTCAGTTTAACATGGAATATACCGCCAATTATCCGCAATAAAAGCTCAAAAAACGGCAGAGTAATTTTGCCGTTTTTTCTTGTTACTTACCATGAAAGGAGAAAAACGAATGAGTCAAAGCGATACGTTATTCAGCAAGGAAATCGCAGACGGCGTTTTCAAAATCGCAAGCACGGCTTTCGGCTGCTGTGAAAAACCGGGCAAGCCGTGCCGGAACAGCTATCTGATTGTCGGCAGCCGGAAAGCTCTTCTGTATGACCTTGCACTTGAAGAAAAGGAGCTCAAGGAATATGCCGAAAGCCTTTGCCGCAAAGAAATGGTGACGGTTCTCGGGCATGCGCATATTGACCATATTTACAACATTGAGCAATTTGAAAAAATTCTGCTTCACCCGGCAGATGAATTTCTTTTGAAAGACGGAGCGGTCTTTCAGCCGCCTGTCAAAAATCTCCCCGAAATGCAATTTATTGAGGGCGGCGATATAATTGATTTAGGCGACAGAGTTCTTGATGTCATTCATATCCCGGGACACACGCCGGGCAGCATTCTGCTCTTTGACCGAAAGACACAGATTCTGATTTCCGGGGATACGGTTGCCCGTCGGCTTCTGCTCGGCCTGCACGGTGAAGTGCATTCAGACCGGTTTTGCGAAAACCTTATGAAGCTGCAAAAGTATCCGATCAAGGCGATTTTTTCAGCGCATGACAATTGCGCCTTGCCCGCAGGTTATATCCGTTTCATGGTGCAGAATCTGACCGAACGGGCAGAAAAGGAAGCAGAAATCAAACCGTTTCCGTTTTACGGAAAAGCACTGATGTTCAGTGTAGGAACGGAAGATTCCCTGCATTATTTTGATTTTGCCATGCCGGCAGACTATCGGAACAAAATTTAAAATGGAATGTCGGAAAATGTTTTCAGCTTCACGGAAATCTATTTTGAGAATCATGATAAAAGCACCGCCCATATCACACAGGCGGTGTCTTTGCTTACATTATCATTTTATAGAAAGATCATCAATAATTGACTTTCTCGCTCAAAAATTCTGAAATGTATTTTTGAGAAAGCTTGATATGGCTTGGCTTTATGAAAATATGTCCTGCTCCTGGAATCAATTTGAATCCGGCATCGGCGCCGTTTTCCTGATACACCCGATACGCTTCTTTTGAATATGAAATATCAACGAGCGTATCGGCGTCTCCGTGAATCAGCAGAACCTTTCCCATGTAGCCGGATATGGACTGATAAACGTTCATGTCAATCACATCGGTTACATACTGCTTGCCGAGCTTCATCGGACCGCAGTGCAATCGGTCGGGAATGTTATCCGGGTCAAATTCTGCTTTTATCATACTGCCCTTTCGGGCATCGTCGGGAATCGACAAAGCCGGATATTGAAGAATCAGTCCGCTGATTTCATCTTTCATCTCGGCGGCAGTCAGCGCACAGACAAGACCGCCCTGACTGCACCCCATAAGAAGAATATCGCCTTTCTTTGTATAGTCCTGCTTTTTGGCAAAATCAAGAACCGCCTTTAAATCCTCTTTTTCGGTCAGCACGGACATTTCGACGCTTTTTCCTTCGCTTTGGCTGAAAAAGCCGCCGCCGTTGAAGTCAAAACAAAAGGCGGCATATCCGTTTTGCGCCAAGGTATAGGCGTACGGAAACGAAAACAAACGGTTTGCCATAAACTCATGACACACAACGGCAATCG
>JBJFHV010000098.1:0-3308 GCA_051894015.1 Acutalibacteraceae bacterium
AGGCTCAACGACAGCGAAATTCAAAAGCGGACTGCTTACCACCTACGACTATTTCTATTCGACAAGCGGCATGGACGACTACCCGGCGCAGGTGGCGATGATGAAACGGGAAAAGCGTGACACCGCCGCCCCGGTTATCACAACAAGTCAGGTCATACGGTTTGCAAAAATCCTGTATATCCTTGCCGACAAGACAGGCAGGGAAAATGACAAAGCCGAGTACGAAACCGACATCAGGACGCTAACCGAGGCTCTGGACAAATATTCGTGGGACAAGGACAGCGGCTACTTCGGCTATGTGCTTCACGATAAGGACTACAACCCGAAAGAGATCTTCCGCACCGAAAGCGGCGAAAACCTCAACAAGGGGCTTGACGGCATCTATCCGATCATTGCCGGTGCGTGCAGCGAAGATCAGAAGAAAGCCATTCTTCACCACCTTGAAAGCGAAAAGGAAATGTTTTCACCCTACGGCATCAGCGCGGTTGACCAGAGCGCAGGCTATTACAAAGTCAACGGCTACTGGAACGGCAATATCTGGTTTCCGCATCAGTGGTTTATCTGGAAAGCCATGCTTGACAACGGTGAAAGCGACTTTGCCTTCGAGATTGCAAGACGCGCAATCGACATCTGGAAGCGAGAGGTCGAGGACAGCTATTACACCTTCGAAATGGTGAACGTTGTCACAGGCTGCGGCGGCTGGTTCCATAATTTCGGCGGCCTTTCGACCCCGATCAACCTTTGGACGAAGGCGTACTACGCCCCCGGCACGGTCAACGTCGGCTTTGACACCTATCTTGACAAAACCGAATGGAATGATGAGAGAACCGAAGCCGAAATTCACTTTACCTGCTACGGAGAGAACGAAGAGTCTATTTTGCTGATCGTTATGAATGAAAAAGAAAGCTACCGGATTCTTCTTGACGGAAAGACAGCCGAAACAAATGAAAGGACGAACGGCTGTCTGGAAGTCCGTTTTCAAAGCAAAAAAGGAGAACGTCACCACTTGACGGTCACTCCTGTCAGATAAAAAGGAGAGCACACGATGTATAAACAACTCAAGCCTTTAAAAATCAACGTCATATCGGACCTTCACTATTTTGCCAAATCGCTCGGCACAACGGGTCCGGAATTTGAAAAAGCAAACGCCAAAGCGGCAAACGACCTGCTTCACACCGAAGAAATCCTTGAAGCATTAAAAAAACAGCTTCTGGAGAAAGACGAATCGGACATCATTCTCGTTTCCGGCGACACCACCTATAACGGTGAGCCCGAAAGCCACGAGGGTGTGATCCGGCTTTTATCCGAGCTTCAGGAGAAAGGCAAAAAGGTCTATGCCATCACGGCGACGCACGATTTCCGCGAAAACAACAAAACAAGACGCTTCACCCCCGAGGGTGCCGAGGAAATCGACGCAACGAAACGAAGCGAGCTTTTCGACCTGTACCGCCGCTTCGGTCCCGATGAGGCCATCGCTGTCCATAAAGAGAGCATGTCCTATGTCGTTCAGCTTTGCGACGGCTACCGTCTTTTTGCACTCAACGACGACAGCAACGGCGACGGCGGAAGCGGCTTTTCGGACGAGTGCTTCAAATGGATTACCGCTCAGGTTGCCGACGCGAAGAAAAACGGTCAGTTCATCATCGCCATGACGCATCACCCGATGATCTCCCCCTCCCCGCTTTACAGCATCATCGGCGAGCACGACATGATGACCGACGCAAAAAAACGCTGCAATCAGTTTGCGGACATGGGCGTGCCGTTCATGCTGACGGGTCACACGCATATGCAGGACATTTCCTACATCTATTCGCAAAAGGGCAACATCTTCTATGATATCACGACCGCCTGTCCGATTGGTTACCCGGGCGTATTCCGTACGATCGAATTTGATCCGGCGAATAAAACCATCAATGTCGGCACAAGAACGATTGATATAAAGCCCGATTTTGACATGAACGGCGATACGCTGACCGAGCACTTAGAAAACAAGTTCTTCGGCATGATTAAGGAGATCGTTCATGCCGCGGCTTACGACACCGAAAAGCTGTCACGAATGGTCACGGCGTTCAGCGTCAAGCCCTCGGTCATTTACCGCTACGGCTGGATCATGCGTCCGTTCGCGAAAATTCTGACAAAGCTAAAAATCAAGCACGCCGCACGCCTTTGCAAAAAGGAAACAGGATTAAAAAAGAGCGACTGGGCAGACATCGCGAACGAAAATGTCGTCGACTTTATCATGTCGCTTGTGATGAACCTTTACGGCGGCGACGGAAAATATCCGCCCGACTCGGCTTACTACAAAATCACGGTCGGTGTCTGCAACGTGGTGGACAGCATCGTGTCCGCCCTTCGGATCAATCTCAAAAAAATACTGAAAACCGACGGCGGTATTGCCGAGCTTGTAAAACCCTTACTTTATAACGCCGGAATCCCCGACAACTTTGCAACACTGACGCTTTATCCGCTTTATTCAAGCGACAACCCGGCACCCGAACAGCCGGTCAAGGACGAAGAAATACCCGAAACGGTTAAAAAGAGCAAAAAAGGCGCAGGCATTATTACCCTGATCGTACTGCTTGCCGTTCTCCTTCTTCCGGTTATCCTGCTCTGGCTTCTTATCGGCTTTATTGCGAACCGCATCCGGTTTTCGAAAGAGCTGAAAAGTGACGAACAATGAGAAAGCCCTTAAACCGGAACGCCGTCAAGTACATTGCGGTTTTTGCGATGCTGCTTGACCACATTGCGTGGACATTTTTAAGCTTTCGCACCCCGACGGCGCAGATCTTTCATATTCTCGGAAGAACAACTGCACCCGTGATGTGCTTCTTTTTAGCGCAAGGCTACGAACACACCCGCTCGTTTAAAAAGTACGCCCTGCGGCTGTTTCTCTTTGCCGTGATTTCCGAAGTACCGTGGTGGCTGATGAGAGGAGAAGAATTATTCTCACCCTCGTTCAATATGATTTTCACGCTGTTTCTGGCTCTTCTTGCCGTGCACGTCGAAGCGACAAGAGAGAATAAAGCCGAAAAGGTACTTTTAATCGGGCTTCTGTGCGTTTTAAGCTATTGGTGTGACTGGAAGTATTTTGCCGTCTTGTGGTGCGTAGGGTTCTACAAATACCGTGACAGCATCAAAAAATGCTGTTTGTGGCAGGTCATAGTGGGGCTTTTGTACTGCTTTTATGCGTTTTACGGTAGTTTTTCGTCCTCGGGCGATATGGTTCACGCTTTGGCTTCCTCCGCCTTTTCGCTCGGCACCTTTTTGTCCGTCCCGCTTCTTCTTTTATACAACGGCGAAAGCGGAAA
>JBJFHV010000099.1:0-3275 GCA_051894015.1 Acutalibacteraceae bacterium
AAGCAAAGGAGAAAGCACGATGGATATTATCAAGTTAATATTAAAGCTCAACTGGAAAGCTGTCGGTAAATCAGATCAGAAACGGATTGATTCTCAGACGCCCACTGCAGGCATCCGGCAAATCCTTGATATTCCGTATATCAACGACAGCGAAAAAGGACATCTTCTGGATATCTACTATCCCGAAGGGACTGTCGAAAAGCTCCCTGTCATCATCGATATTCACGGCGGAGGCTGGATGTACGGCTATAAAGAAATCAATAAATATTACTGTCTCAAGCTTGCTTCTAAAGGCTTTCTTGTCGCTTCCGTCAATTACAGATTGGTTGACGATGTACTTTTTCCCGACCAGGTCAAAGATATTTTTTCGGCACTCGGCTGGCTGTCCGATCATCTCGCCGACTACCCTGCCGACACCGAAAATGTATTTTTAACCGGAGACTCGGCCGGCGGTCACCTTTCCTGTGTAACCAGTGCCGTTTGTCTTGACAAAACTCTTCAGCGTGAACTCGGTGTAACGCCGCCTGCGTTTTCATTCAATGCGGTTGCGGTCGTCTCCCCCGCCGTCAACCTTTATTCAAACCCGGTCACAAAGCTTATGCCGAAAATTCTGCTCGGTTCAACAGAAAACGCGGCTTATGAAAAATATCTGGATTTCGGCCGGATTGCAAAAAGCGGACTTCCGCCGTTTATTATCATCACTTCAAGCGGTGATTTTATAAGAAAGCAGTCCTACGAGTTAAAAGAAATTCTTGACAAGCTCGGCGTCCGCAATCATCTTTCGGATTATGTTGTGCTTCTTGACGGCAAAAAGCTTCAGCACGTTTTCAGCGTCACCGACCCGTATTCCGGCCCCGGTGAACGAGCCGTCACGGAAGTCACCGACTTTTTCAAGTCGAATGTAAAAGTAAAAGCCTGAAAAAGGCAGAGAAAAACGCCGTATCCGTGAAGATGCGGCGTTTTTTTGATGTCTTTACTTAAATCGGAACATCTTATGAAACTTCTTTTGCCACAAGGCAAGGTAAACCGTCACAAGACGTGTCAAAAGAAAATCGAAAAGGATAAACACAAGGTTTCCGAGCACAAGCATAACAGGAATGGCAAATTTTGCCCACCAGGCGTCGCCGTCAATTCCCATCAGTTCATTAAACGGCATTCCGAAAACCTTTACGAGGAGCATATACGATACCACAACAGCAACATTAAACACGGCAAATTTCAAAACAATGCCCAATGCTTTCGGAAGCTTGCTTTCAAAAATTGCTTTCACAATCGGATAATAGCCGAAAAATGCCATATAAAGCACAGCCGCTTCCTTGTTCGGCAGAACAAGCATTCCGATGATCGCCGTTGCGGCATACACACCGAACGCCCAGGATTTTCCCATTTCGATTACGCAGAACATGGTGATCACGCCGGCAAAAGCCGGAAGCGCATATACAAAAATTTCAAGCGCAGTCGGTATCAGAAGAACAACGCTTAAAGCAACCAGCATACCGCCGATTGCTGTTTTTGCCGTTTTACTCATAACTTTAAAAATACCGAAAAACCCGCCAAAACGGGCTTCTTCCTTTCATAGAAATTGAATCGAAACGCTGTTGTCAGCAGCAGGGAATCAGATCTCCGCCGAAACACTCGCAGCAGGAATCAGCACATAGAAGTCCGCAGCAAACATCAGTACAATCGGTTGAGCTGCCCCGTTTTGTTGTATTGAAGCCGCCGCTTCGCTGGTTGTTGACGGTCTGATACATATTGCTGTATTCGGGATTCGACGGATCCATTTTATAGGCCGTTGAAAAATAGGTATACGCCTGATCGACCCAGCCGCGGTTATAGTTAATCATGCCTTTCAGATAATACCATTGCGCGTCTCTTGAAGATGCCGGCATATTTTCAAGCAGAATTTCGGCATCGTCAAGCCGGTTCATGTTGATCAGATTTCTGACATAGCTGTAATCATTTGCGGACGAAGAATACGAGCCGTATCCCGACGAGCCGGACGCTTTTCCGGAAATAATCGCATCGTATGCCTCGTTAACCTCCTGCATCTTTTCGTTTGCCACTTCCTGAAGAGGACTGTCGGCATAGTTATCCGGGTGATACTTTTTTGCAAGCTTTCTGTATGCCGCCTTAATTTCATCGGTAGACGCCGTTCGGCTGACGCCGAGCACTTCATAGGGATCTTTCATTTTTCTTTTCCTTTCAAAACTTTATTCATGGAAGCTGACATACCGTCAGTGAGAATATTTTCGATAACCGGTGTAAATATTTCAGGCTTGAGATTGGAAAGTGCTTCAAGTGCCCGTGCACGGCTCATATTCAAAGTCGCCTCAACCTCTTTTTTGATATCCTCGTTAAAGTCGCCGAGTGTGTTGATCCGGTAGCGATTGACAAAAACATTAAAGCTTTTATTTTTCAGATCTTTTTCAATATCGTCCGCGGCATCAAGAAGATATACCCACCGTCCGACAGAATATCCGAAACGGTAAAGCTCGATATTATCGGCATCGTCATAGCAAAAAATCCTGCCGAGGGTATCGGCGCTTTCATGAGCCGCTCTGTCTGTATTATCTGTTGCGTTCGCTTCCGTATACGCCTGACGGTTCATGCCGCCCGAAATAATCGAGTCGAGCCTTTTATATTTTTTCAAAGCTTTTTTTCTCAGATGCGCCGCATACGGAAAAATCATGCGCATCAAAAGACGTTTAAAAAAGCCGCTGTCGGCAATATTGTCTTTGACTTTGTAATAAAACATCAGCACGGTAACGGCCGCCGCATACGAAAGAAATGAACTGCAGTCAACACAATAATTACATCTTTTGGCTAAATTAAACGGACATCTTCCTTTTTTAAAGGTCGGCAAAGCATTTTTTACCGACAGCATCACGACAAGAAGGAAAGTGACGTCATAGCTTAAAAGGAGTCTTGACATGATACCGTATTGCCTTCCGAGTGTCCGGCAAAGCGAACAGTAAAGACCTCGGTAAGCCTCATAATCCTTGATCTTCAGCTCCGGCTTATAGGTTTTTACATATCCTAACAATCAGTTCACCTCAACATGTAAACGAACAAATAAAGGCAAAGATTACCAATATATGTCGTAATTATTAAGATAATAATTTGTCAACCTAAAAAATACTTAATTTTTATTGATTATTCTCTGCTATTATAATATAATTATTTCGTTTAAAGGAGGTTAAAAGCCATGGCAATCATAAAAAAAGAAGCTTATTTTGAATCCTCAACCGGACAGAACAATGTTCACTGCCTCATCT